>NZ_CAURKP010000052.1:0-30855 GCF_963525155.1 uncultured Rhodococcus sp. | reverse complement strand
CCATCACCACGACCCTATGGCCGCCGCTCCGGGGCAACTTTTCCAGCCTATCCCAACCTGGCCACCGGCGCAAACCGGAACCCCGTGAAGAAAAACTGGATTGTGTTCGCCAGGCACTTCGTACAACCTCGTGTCACTCACCCTCGCAGGTGGGAGTCGGTGTCCGTGTCGCTCTGACCTGGACAAAGTTACGCGAAGATCAACACAACACCAAATCGCCAGGTCAGAGCACTGCGGTCGGTTAACTTCACGGAACCCAGTACCTCTCGGCCAGTTCTTCGACGATCGGATCGCCTTCCTCGGCCTGCTCCAACGCTTCGAGATCGTCGTTGATCGACACCAACCGCGGATCGTCACCCTCAGCTTCCTGAATCGGGTGCCGACCGTCCTCGGCGAGTTGCCTCAGCAACTTTTCCTTGACGCGGGCTTTCAACGAATCAGCCATACCGCCAGCATGTGCCGCGCGGGCCCAGTTGTCGAGGCCTACTCGTCGTCCTTCTTGCCGAAGACACGTCGTGCCGTCGGAATCAGGATGATCAGCGCGCCGAGCAGAACGATGAGCGAAAAAACCTGCAGTGCCATGTCGACCTCTTACCGTCACGCCGGCGCGAGCCAGCTCCCCCACGGGGTGTTTCGAACAACCGTAAATGCAACGAGAACTCCGAGCACCACGATCGTCACAGTCGGCCGAAGCACGATCATGCGATCCCGCGTGCCTTTCCAACGGCGCACTGTCCAACCGATCCACGCGATCACCAACACCGCGATAAACGGCACGATCAAGGCATTGCTGGACACTGCGGCGCCAATATCCAGATTAGTCAGGTCATTGACCGCACGAAGGCCACCACACGCCGGGCACCACAATCCCGTCAACGCGTACATCGGACAAACGCCGTAACTACCCGCGCTGTGGGGATCACGGAAGTGGAGTACCGCGGCGGCCGTCACGGCCACTGCAGCAACACCGACGGGTGCGGCCAGCGAGCGTCGTCGACTTGTGACCGCTTCCAACTCCATGGCACCCACTGTAAGAGACCCCGGCCGCGACTAGCGGGCGCGAACGACTACCGACCGGACCACCATGTCGTGCCAGCACTGGTGCTTCGAGTCCCAGAGCGGCCAGAGATAGTTGAGGAAGCATGCCCCACCCAGGATCGCCATCATGATCCAACGAAGCAGCGCCATCACCGGGCCGAGCGGTACACCGTCGGACTCCCGAATCACCGAAATTCCCAGCCACTTCTTGCCGAGCGTCTGTCCGGTGTTCCCTTGTCTGAAGACGAGGTTCCATACCTCGATCAAGAAGATCGCCAGTATGCCGACGACCATGACGATCACGCCGACCGGATTGCCGCCTTCAGCGCTCACGCTGCCGTCGTCGTATGTGGTCACTTCGGATCCGGAGAACGCGATCACCGCCCCGATGATCGCGAGGATGACGCCCGGGAGCGGAACGACAAAGCCGTCGAGGATTGACGCGAACACCCGCGAGATCCAGCTTGCGTACGGATAGGCGGGCGTCGGTGGCTGATAACCCTGCGGCGGCATCGGCGGCATCTGCCCGTACGGCGGCTGATTCTGCGATGGTTGGCCTGGTCCCCAGTTCTGATCCGACATCGAGGTCTCCCCTGTTCAGGCACGTGTTCGCCGAACTCAGGATAAACCGCACATACGCAAGAATTGGGAACTAACGACAAGAGCCCCACATCCGGATTTCCGGGTGTGGGGCTCTTGGCTGAGCTGCCTGAGAGAATCGAACTCTCGACCTTTTCATTACGAGTGAAATGCTCTACCGACTGAGCTAAGGCAGCGTGCCTTTCGGCGGTGGCGAGTCTATCTGGTCAACCCCCGGATCGCGAAAACGGGGGTCGGAAAGCGGCTCCGATGGAGGCAACCATCGCATCGAGCGCCCACTGCAACTTGACGTTGAAGTCGACGGCCTCGCGGCATTCGAGCACCGCTTCGATGCACTTGAGCAACCCCTCCGGGGACGTTCGCGCAGCCAACTCGGCGGCCTGCCGAGCCATGTCGGGATGGGTCGCCGTCGACGTCGACCCCAGCGAACAGGAGAGCGCGTCCCGGTACATGCCGGCAAGGTCGATCAGCGTCCGGTCGAGAAGATCGCGGCGGGCCCGGGTGTCGCGCGATTTCTGACGCGCTTCGAGGTCCTTGATCAGACCAGCCGATCCGCGCAGAGTCCCGGCTGTTCCCTTGCCGGTTCCACCACCACCCAAGGAAACCTTGAGCTCCTCGAGCTCCTGTTCCTTGAGTTCGGCGTAGAACGCCTTGGTGTCAGCCTCGATCGACTTCACCAAGTTCTCTGCGGCCTTGTACGCCGTCGAAGCCCCGATCGCGTCGGCGGCTAGTCGAAGCGAACGCTGACGCTCGTCGCGCGCGCTCTCGTCGGTGGCGAGACGCCGAGCCCGGCCGACATGTCCGCCGCTGATCGATGCGGCGATTCTCGCCCGTTCCGGATCCAGCCCGTCGCGGTCGATCAGTACCTGGGCGATCGATTCGACGGACGGCGTCACCAACGGCATGTGCCTACACCGCGATCGGAGGGTGACAGACATGTCTTCCGGATCGGTCGTCGGCGCGCAGAGCAGGATGACCGTGCGGTCCGGCGGCTCCTCGACAACCTTCAGGAGGGCGTTGGCTGCGCCTTCGGTCAAACGATCGGCATCCTCGACCACGATCACCTGCCACCGCCCCGTCGTCGGTCGACGCGAAGCGATGTTGACTATCTCGCGCATGCCTTTGACGCTGATGCTCAGGCCGTCGGGGATGATCCGTCGTACGTCACCATGGGTTCCACCCATCGTCGTCGTACACGCATGACACTCACCGCACCCTGGTGCACCGTCGGAGGTGCATTGCAGGGCAGCGGCGAAGCAGAGAGCAGCCACCGAACGACCAGAGCCGGGTGGCCCGGTGAAGAGCCACGCGTGGGTCATCTCCGAGCCGCTGGAATCGCCACGAGCCGACAGTGCAGCATCACGCAGGCTCTGCTCGACGTCGTGCTGACCCACCAGCCGACCGAACACACCTCGTTCGGCCACTTCAGTACTCATGCAAAAACCCTAACCGTCGGCACCGACGAAGCCTTACGAGTCTTTCTTCGCCGGAGCCTTCTTGGCGGCGGCCTTCTTTGCCGGGGCCTTCTTTGCGGCTGTTTTCTTGGCAGCGGCCTTCTTGGCCGGAGCCTTCTTGGCTGCTGCCTTCTTCTTGACCGGGCCGCGCGCACGACGATCAGCCAGCAACTCCGACGCCCGAGCATCGGAAATGGATTCGACGTCGTCGTCCTTGCGAAGGCTGGCGTTGGTCTCGCCGTCGGTGACGTACGGACCGAAACGGCCGTCCTTGATCACCATCGGCTTCTCGCTGACCGGATCGACGCCCAACTCACGCAGCGGAGGCGTTGCCGACGCCTGACGCCCACGACGCTTCGGCTCGGCGTAGATCTTGAGCGCCTCGTCGAGCGTGACGGTGAACATCTGCTCTTCGTTGGCGAGCGAGCGTGAGTCCGTGCCCTTCTTCAGGTACGGACCGTAACGGCCGTTCTGCGCGGTGATCTCTTCCTTCGATTCGGGGTCGACACCCACGACGCGCGGAAGCGACAGCAGACGCAGCGCATCTTCCAAGGTGATCGTCGCCAAGTCCATGGACTTGAGCAGCGATCCGGTCCGCGGCTTGGGGCCTGCGACCTTTTTGGCAGCCTTCTTCGCAGGCGCCTTCTTGGCCGCGGCCTTTTTCACCGCAGTCTTGGTGCTGCCCGAGCTGATTTCTTCCGGCTCGGGAGCGGTGACGGGAACGATGTCCGGTTCCGGCTCGGCCGGCGGTTCGGGCAGGATCTCGGTCACGTAGGGACCGAAGCGGCCTTCCTTCGCGACGATCTCGTGGCCCGTCAGCGGGTCGACGCCCAGCTTGCGGCCCTCTTGAGGCGTCGAGAACAACTTCTCGGCGTACTCGGGAGTGAGCTCGTCCGGTGGCAGGTCATCGGGGAGATTTGCCCGCTGCGAGATCAGATCGCCTTCGGGATCGTCCGGGTTCTGAACCATGCGCTCGAGATACGGGCCGAACCGGCCGACGCGCACGTGAACCTCGCGACCCTCGGCGTCGTCGAACAGTCGGATGGAGTTGACCTCGCGAGCGTCGATCTCCTCGAGATTGACACCGACCATCTTCTTCAGCCCGCCCTCGCGGGCGACCGAACCTTCAGCGCCTGTCTCGCCGCCGAAGTAGAAGCTGCTCAGCCAGTTGCCACGCTGCTCACGGCCACCGGCGATCGCGTCGAGATCGTCTTCCATTCCTGCCGTGAAATCGAAGTCGACCAGCCGGCCGAAGTGCACCTCGAGCAGCCCGATGACGGCAAACGCCACCCAGGACGGAACCAGCGCGCTGCCACGTTTGTAGACGTATCCGCGATCGAGGATGGTCTTGATGATCGACGAGTAGGTCGAAGGACGGCCGATGCCGAGTTCTTCGAGCGTCTTGATCAGGCTGGCTTCTGTGTAGCGAGCGGGCGGGTTGGTGCTGTGCCCGTCCGGATCGAGCTTGGTGGCCGTGACTTCCTGACCCTTGACCAGCACCGGAAGCCTGGATTCGGCGTCGTCCGACTGACCGCCGGCCTCTTCGTCGACGCTCTCGACGTAAGCCTTGAGGAAGCCGGCGAACACGATGGTGCGACCCGAAGCGGAGAACGTGCAGTCCTCGCCGGTGCCTGCCGTGCCGGAGATGCGAAGCGTCAACGTCGTACCGCGGGCGTCGGCCATCTGCGAAGCGACGGTCCGCTGCCAGATCAGTTCGTACAGCTTGAACTCGTCGGAATCGAGCTTGGAGTGCAGCTGACCCGGGGTCTGGAACACGTCGCCGGCGGGGCGGATCGCCTCGTGGGCTTCCTGCGCGTTCTTGACCTTGCGGGTGTACTGACGCGGCGTCGGATGCACGTATTCCGGACCGTACAACTCGGTGGCCTGCGCACGAGCGGCAGCGATCGCCGACTCCGAGAGAGTCGTCGAGTCGGTACGCATGTAGGTGATGTAGCCGTTTTCGTACAGACGCTGCGCGATACGCATGGCGCGCTCGGACGTGAAACGAAGTTTGCGTCCGGCTTCCTGCTGGAGCGTCGACGTCATGAACGGCGGGTAAGGCTTGCGCGTGTACGGCTTGTCCTCGGCGGAGGAAACAGTGAGGTCGACGCCCTGCAACGCCTCCGCGAGACGACGCGCGTATGCCTCGTCGAGCACGGTGACCGCGCTGCCCTTGAGCTTTCCGTCAGCTCCGAAATCGCGACCGGAGGCGACACGCGAACCGTCGACGGAGACCAGGCGCGCACCGAAACTACGCGGGCTCGCCTCTGCACCGGCGTCGAGCGTCGCGGAAATATCCCAGTACGACGCCGACTTGAACGCCATCCGCTCGCGTTCACGCTGGACGATGACGCGAGTGGCCACCGACTGGACGCGGCCGGCCGAGAGCTTCGGCATGACCTTCTTCCAGAGAACCGGGCTGACCTCGTAACCGTAGAGACGGTCGAGGATGCGGCGGGTTTCCTGAGCATCGACGAGGTCGGTGTCGAGTTCGCGGGTGTCTTCGGCAGCAGCACGGATTGCCGGCTCGGTGATCTCGTGGAAGACCATTCGACGAACCGGAATCTTGGGCTTGAGGGTCTCGAGGAGATGCCAGGCGATTGCCTCGCCCTCGCGGTCAGGGTCAGTTGCGAGGAAGAGTTCGTCGGCGTCCTTCAACAGAGACTTGAGTTCGGCGACCTTGCCCTTCTTTTCCGGGCTCACGACATAGAGCGGCTCGAAGTCGTGATCGACGTTGACGCCGAGACGGGCCCACGACTCGCCCTTGTACTTGGCCGGAACGTCCGCTGCGCCGCGCGGGAGGTCGCGAATGTGACCGACCGATGCCTCGACGACGTAGTCCTTACCGAGGTAGGGAGCGATTTTGCGCGCCTTGGTCGGTGACTCGACGATCACGAGGCGACGAGGGTTACCGGACGCTCCCTGACCGCTGCCGTTGTCCGCTTTAGCCACCTGCTGCCCGAGCCTTCCTTTGGACGTTCACTGCCGTCGGCAGATCTTCAGAACTAGACGTGTGGAGCAAGTTATACCCCGTGTCTCTCTTTACAGAGTGACATACCCGCAAGACATTCGTGCAGATCAGTACAGTATGGGCTCCGTCGGACACGCGGCATCAGCACCGTTGGACACGCGGCATCAGCACTGTCAGACGTGCGGCCAGGCGACCGAGGTGTCGACGTGTTTCGGCGCCTCACCGAGGTATTCGACGAGCTTTGTCAGTCTCTTCTTTCCCGACACACGGAGCCCCGGACCCGGTGTCCGGTTACCCAGTTGAGTCGGCGCGATACCAACCCTCATCAAGGCCTGAGCCAGCGGTGCGTGTGTCTCCTTGGCATGGGGGTCGAGGCCGAACACGAATCGTTCCCCGCCTTCTTCGAGGCGGCCGGCGGCGACGGCCCACACTCGGAGTTGGCGAGAATTAGGAACCCACCCGACCGGCACGGCCTTCACTGCTCCCTTGGTCCATTGCACGGACAGCGGAAGGAGTGCGGGCGTCGACTGAGTTCGGACGAGTGGGCTGCCTTCTTCGCTACGCGTCACCTCGGCCCCGAGTCCGCACTGCGCGATCAACTCGGCAACGGCCTGCGCTCTCCAGTCCCGATCCACGACGATCGAGATCCGCGCGCGATCCTCCGAGGTCACGGCCTGCCCCGGTCCGGCCAGCATTCCGGCAAGGTCCGTCACGGCAGGTGGAATCGACTCGGCAGAGAAAAAGGACAGTTGGCTCACAGAGTGAAACGTAAGCCACGAAGGTATCGACGGCATAGACGACCGGCCGTGGCCGAACAGCTGCGTGCATTCACCTCGGACAGGGAAAGTACTAACCCAGCCCGAAAAGATTTGTCCCCCACCGCACGGATGCGATGGGGGACAAATACTGTCCGAACTAATCGCTCAGCAAGTGAGCGGAAAAATCAGACCGCGCGAACGCCGGTAGCCTGGGGCCCCTTGGTGCCCTGGCCGACCTCGAACTCCACACGCTGGTTCTCCTCGAGGGTACGGAAGCCGTTGCCCTGAATTTCGGAGTAGTGAACGAAGACGTCTGCGGAACCGTCTTCGGGAGCGATGAAGCCGAAGCCCTTTTCAGCGTTGAACCACTTCACAGTGCCCTGTGCCATGCTTTTCCTTCTCTTTCTAACACCGGATTCGATGAACAGCCCTTACAGTCCACCGGGCCGGTTCCGACCGCTGTACGTCTTTATTTCCCCCTCAGGAAAGGCAGAGCACCGCGCCCGCAACAACGATCCTGCGAGCGTGCACTTTCTCAAGCCTACGAACACAGAAGCTGCGACCGATTGTCAGTCAACCATGTTCTCCGCGTGCACAACAGTCGAAAAGGGAACTAAAAACGTTAAAAGTTCGCTACGAGAAAAACAGCCCACGATCGTGGTTTCCCGCTCGCGCGCCGAGCACCCGGTTCCACCAAGACCGCCGACCGTTGCGTATCATCAAAACTGCAGGTAGCGACAGTTTCCGATTGCCGCCACACCCCAACGCCGAGCCCGGAGAGTCACGTGAACGCACCTTCCCCGATCCCCGCCCCGGGAGGGAAGCCTGGCGAGACCTACGGGCAGATGCTGCTCGATCGGGTCGTCGCCGGGGTCAGTGGAAGCGAAAAACCACTGATGTTCACCGCGCAGTTACCTGCTCGCGTAGCCGAGTTCACCGAATGGCCGGAGTGGGTGCACCCCAGCGTCGTACGTGCGCTCGCCGAGCACAGCGTGCGGTCCCCGTGGATCCACCAGAGTGAGGCCGCCGACCTCGCTTACGCCGGAAAACACGTGGTCGTGGCCACCGGTACGGCGTCGGGTAAGTCACTGGCGTACCAACTCCCGGTGCTGACGGCCATGGCGACCGATCCGCTCGCAACAGCTCTGTACCTCTCCCCCACCAAAGCGCTGGGCTCCGATCAACTGCGAGCAGTGCTGTCCCTCACCGACTTCGACGTCGAACTTCGCAGCACGAACGCCAGTGCGTACGACGGCGACACCTCGCAGGAACTCCGCACCTGGGCACGTGAGAACTCACGCTGGCTCTTCACCAACCCCGACATGATCCACATTTCGCTGCTTCGTACCCATCAGCGATGGGCGCACTTCTTCCGCAACCTGAAATACGTGATCATCGACGAATGCCACTCCTACAGGGGAGTCTTCGGATCCAACGTCGCGCTCGTGATCCGGCGACTACGCAGAATTGCAGCCCGTTACGGCGCCGAACCTACCTTCATCCTGGCGAGTGCGACCACAGCAGATCCCGGCGCAGCGGCATCGCGGCTGATAGGCGCACACTGCACCGAGGTCACGAAAGACGGATCGCCGCACGGCCCACGCACCGTCGCGCTGTGGGAGCCGCCGCTACTCGAGGCATTGACCGGCGAAAACGGTAGCCCGGTACGACGTCCCGCGGGCGCGGAAGCCGCGCGGATCATGGCCGACCTCATGATCGAAGGCGCCCGCACTCTCACCTTCGTCCGCTCCCGCCGCGGCGCCGAACTGACCGCGATGGCCACCAAACGTCTACTCGCCGAGGTGGACCCGGACCTCGCCGCGCGAGTCGCGTCGTATCGCGCCGGATATCTGGCCGAGGACCGACGCGAACTGGAAGCTGCACTCGCCGACGGCACACTGCTGGGCGCAGCCACCACCAACGCACTGGAGCTCGGCGTCGACATCGCAGGCCTCGACGCCGTTGTCGTGGCAGGCTTCCCGGGCACCGTCGCCTCGTTCTGGCAGCAAGCGGGTCGCTCCGGGCGACGCGGTGAGGGTTCACTCGTCGTGTTGATCGCCCGCGACGATCCACTCGACACCTACCTCGTTCACCATCCGTCAGCGGTACTCGACAAACCCGTCGAGGCGACGGTGACAGATCCCGGAAATCCGTACGTCCTGGGACCACAACTTCTCTGCGCTGCAATGGAACTCCCACTTTCCGATGCCGAGGTGGACGCGTTCGGGGCTCTCGAGGTTCTGACGAGACTGTCCGAGGAAGGCAAGATCCGGCGCCGAAAGCACGGGTGGTTCGTCACCGCCGATTCGAACCCCCACGGCTCTTTGGACATTCGCGGCGGCATCGGAACTCAGGTGGCCATTGTCGACGGTGAATCCGGCCGGATGCTGGGCACTGTCGACGCGGGCCGCGCTCCGGCCACAGTTCATCCCGGCGCCGTGCACATCCATCAAGGCGAGACCTACGTCGTCGACGAACTGGACCTCGACGTCGGACTCGCACTGGTACACACCGAGAATCCGGACTGGACCACCTCGGCTCGCGAGACCACCGAAATCACGATCACCGAACAACTCGAGCACAAGAACTACGGCGACATCGCCGTCGCTCTCGTCCAGGTCGAGGTGACACATCAAGTCGTCGGGTACCTACGACGGTTGACTTCGGGTGAAGTCCTCGACTCGATCGAACTCGACATGCCCGCACACACTTTGCCCACCAGGGCAGTGATGTACACGGTCACGCCGGAACTCCTCGAATCAATCGGGGTCCCGCCCGAACGGTTCCCCGGATCACTGCATGCCGCCGAACATGCCGCAATCGGCCTGCTGCCACTGGTGGCGATCTGCGACCGCGGAGACATCGGCGGAGTGTCCACCGCGATGCACGCGGACACCGGACTCCCGACCGTCTTCGTCTACGACGGTCATGCCGGCGGCGCCGGGTTCGCCGACCGAGGGCACAGCGAACTGTCCCGATGGCTCACCGCGACGCGCGACGCCATACTGTCCTGCGAGTGCGCTCACGGTTGCCCGTCCTGCGTCTATTCACCCAAGTGCGGCAACGGAAACGACCCACTCGACAAAGACGGCGCGGTCAAGGTTCTGACCGCCGTGATCGACACGATCAGCTGACCGGACCCGCACGCGCGTAAGCCTGCGCATCCCCGATCCCGAAGCCCGACAACAACACCGGTGCGCGTATCTCGACGACTACATCCCACCCCTGCACCTCGCACTCCGCGAGCACCGTACGCATCCGCTCCGCGATCACCGCGGACATCTCACACGCCGACTCGTCACCGCCGTCCAAGGCGCCCGCACCGCCGAGAGCCGAAAGATCAGCGGCCGACTGAGCCGTGTGCCGAGCCACCACTGCGGAACCGACATGCAGCATCCCACCGGTCAACATCACGATCGCCGCCAGAACGCAGCATGCCAGAACCGTGGCAACACCTTCGTCGTCACGTAGGTTCACTCCTCCTCCACTCCCGACTCCACAGCTGCCACCGCCTCGGAAGAAATGTCGACCAACGGCAGCAACGCACTCTCGGCGCTGACAACGGCCACCGCAAAGCCGTCGACGATCTCCACCGAGATCGACGCATCTTCGGGTGCGATCCGGCGGGCCGTGGTGACCGCAGACTCACGATCACCACGTGCCACCAACCGCGCGGCCTCACGAGCGGCGTCGACACACCGAACCTGCATCGACACCGCCAGGACTCCACCGACACACAGCACGACCACCGTGACGATCGAAGCCAGAGCAATCGCGGCCTCCACCGTCACGGCGCCGTCGTCGGCTTGCCGAATACCTCTCGTGGACAACATCACACAGCTGTCTTGAGCGCCTTGTCGATGATGCCTGTCAGCGCCGAGACAATGGAGTCGCCAGTGACAACCGTGTACAGGACGGCACCGAATGCGGCAGCCGCAATCGTGCCGATCGCATACTCCGCGGTGGACATGCCGTCGTCCTCGGCAACCAACAGCGCAAATCTGGCCGACACCGTCCTCAACGTCTTCGAAATCATTTCTCCCCCTTCAATCGAAACCTGTGGCAGCACTTCTGCCGCAGGAGCTTTCACTCGGATCCGGCTCACAGCAGGCCGTTACCGAGCACAGTCGTGGCAAGCCCGATCACCACCGGGACGATGCCCAAGGCGATGAACGCCGGCAGGAAACACAGCCCGAGTGGACCGCTGATCAGCACTCCCGCGCGTTCGGCTGCGGCAGCAGCAAGATCCTCGGCGTCACCTCGACTGCGCTCGGCGAGTTCGGCCATGGATGAGGACAGCGACGAACCCGAACGGGCGGAACGCCGAGCCATTCTGGCGAGCGCCTCGGTATCGGGATCGAGAGCGGCTTCGCTCCACGCGGCGTCGGGATCGGCACCGAGCGCCAGAAGGTCGGCGACGCGACGAAGCGAGTCGGCCATCGGTTTCGGTGCCGTCGACGCCATCGCTGTGATCGCGGCGGAGACGGGAAGCCCCGCTCGTAGGCAGGCCCCGAGAAGGTCGAGACTTGCGGCAACTGCGAGTGGATCCGGCTTGTCCGGGACTGGAACCGAATCTTCTGTTGTTGTGTCCGCGAAGAGAATTTCTGCCGCCCTGGCCGAAGCACCGCGACGAGCGGGAATGATCGCGAACGCCAACGCCATCATCGCCACGGATGCCCAACTCACGACGTGACCTTCGCAGTTATCCGGTCGGTCCAGAGCAGACCAGCTGAGACACAAGCGGTTCCGATCACCAGGAGCACGCCGCCGAGCCCACCTCCGAACAGCACGCGCAGCGGCGAAGCACCCATCAATTGCCCGAGACCGATCCCCAACAGCGGGAGAAAGGCCAACACCGCAGCGGTCGCCCGAGCGCCCGCCAACCCGGCCTCGGTACGCTGACGAAAGCGTCTACGTCCCAACATGTCCGTCCGGACGGCGCCGAGTAGTTCCGCCAGTGCCAGCCCGTGTTGGTCGGCGACCCGCCAGACGGATCCGATGCGGGAGAACTCACGCTCGATGCACGAATGCGGTACCGCGAAGGCCGCTGCGGCAGAACCACCGAGACGCGCCCTGGCCCCAGCGGAACGGAATACGGCACTCACTTCTCCGGTACATTCCTCGCCTGCAACAGAACTGGCCGCTGCAGGATGCGCGCCGACGCTCAGCTCGGCGATCAGCACCTCCAGACCGGAGAGCAGCATCTTCTGTGAGAGATCCCGGGTTTCGGCTGCCTTCGCGCGTCGGCCACGGAGGATCAGGGTCCCGGCGAGGACGACAGCCGCACACCCTGCCGGAAGACCTCCGAGGATCCACGCGGCCGAAATCGCGAGAAATGCGGCGACGAACTGCCACGGAATCTGCCGGGAGGGCTTGCGGACGCTCGGGGTGTACGTAGCGAGCCGAGCACGTGAATCCCGCACCGGCGCAATCGAGACCGCCAACGCGAAGGCCAAGAGGGAAACCGTCACGTCCCGACCTCTCGATTGCGAAGCCGGAACATCCGGTCGAGCCGCTCACGACCCGAACCGCCGTCCGGCCACGCCTGCATGATTCGTACATACCCGTCCGCACCGCGGTCGATGACACCGATCTGTTCGAGACGCCTCGATCCGTCAGCCAATCTGTGCACGTGCAGGATCACTTGAACTGCCGCGGCAAGTTGACTGTGCAACGCGTGGCGATCCATCCCGCCGAGCGCCGCCAACGCCTCGAGTCTGGCCGGCACCTCTTCGGGCGAATTGGCGTGAACGGTGCCGGCGCCGCCGTCGTGGCCGGTGTTCATCGCCGTGAGCAGATCAGTCACCTCTGCGCCGCGGACCTCACCGACGACGATGCGATCGGGACGCATTCGTAGTGCCTGCCGAACCAGATCGCGCACCGTCACCTCTCCGACGCCCTCGACGTTGGGAGCTCTGGCGACGAGGCGGACGACGTGCGGATGCGGCGGCGCCAGTTCGGCCGCGTCCTCGACACAGACGATTCGCTCGCGCGGGTCGACCGCGCCGAGCATGGCGGACAACAACGTGGTCTTTCCCGCACCGGTCCCGCCGATCACCAGAAAAGCCAAGCGACAAGAAATGATGCGATTGAGGAGCTCCCGCGCGTCCGGTTCCACGGCGCCGTGGGCGGACAGCGCGTCGAGACCCTGGGTCGCGGGCCGCAACACTCGCAGTGACACGCAGGTTCCACCCTGGGCCACGGGTGCGAGTACGGCATGAAGTCGTACCCCGAAGTGCCCGTCGCCGACGCCCCGCAGGCGGCCGTCGACCCACGGTTGGGCGTCGTCGAGGCGTCGACCTGCCGACAGTGCCAACCGCTGCGCCAGTCGACGCACGGCTGCCTCGTCGGTGAACCGGACCCCCGACCTTTCGAGGCCGACCCCGCGGTCCACCCAGACCTGATCCGGCGCGGTCACCAGTACGTCGGCGACCCCGGGTTCGTGCAGTAGAGGTTCGAGCGGCCCCGCGCCTGTCAGTTCCGTCTGGAGCACCCTGACGACCTCCAACAGATCCGTGTCCGCCAGAACGCCGGAGGACTCGGCTCGCACGGCATCGGCAACGGTGGCCGCCGTCGGCTCGGCGACCGACGACGCCGTCAATCGCTCGCGAACTCGGTCGAGCAGTTCGGCCGTGACCAACGCACTCATGCCGCAGCCCTGCGCGGGCGTGCGCCGGATTCGACGGCGTCGAGTACCGCTGTTGCCGCCACACTCAACGGACAACCGCGGGTCAATTCGAGGCCACCACGCTCGAGCATCGGCGCCAGCGATCGGTGGCCGCGCATCACGGCCGTCAGGGGCAGGCCGAGCATGTCTGCCACATCGGCGCCGCGTAGGCCTCCCGGTGCCGGCCCACGCACGACGAGACCGACGTTGGAGTTGTGTCGCACCACCCAGGCTCCGACCTTCTCGGCCGCGACGCATGCGGCCACGGTGGCCGGAACCACCACGAGCACCGAATCCGACATCTCCAACACGGCCTGACCTACCTCGCTGGGATGACGTGGCACGTCGCAGACCACGAGTCCGCCGGAACTGCGACCTGCGTCCAGCACGGCGCGAACGGCGGTCACTGTCGGACCGTCGATCTCCCGGCGACTGCTCGCCAGAACCCTCAGAAACTTTCCCTTCGCCGGCAGTGCATCGCGCAGCGCATCCGGGGACAACCGCCCGCCCTCGACGGTCAGTGCACCCCAACGTAATCCGGGAGCAGTCTCGATACCCAACAGCACGTCGGCGCCGGAACCGAGTGCGTCGACGTCCACCAACAGCGTCGGGACGTGACGTGCCGCCGACGTCAACGCGACTGCCGCAGCAGTTGCCGAGGCTCCGCCGCCGCCACAACCACCCACCACGCTCACGACGGTGCCGTCACCACTGACGTCTACGTGATCGGCCAGAACTGCGACCAGCGCGTTCTCTTCCTCGGGCAAGGACAGAACGCTGTCGGCTCCGATCGCGGTGGCGCTCTTCCAATCGTCGACGGTCGGTGTGCCGTCGCATACGAGGAACACTCGCGTTCGCTTGGGGGAACGAGCCAGAGCATCTCGCGCCGCCGACGCGTCCAGTACCACCGCCGAGGCCCGGTTCCACTGTTGCCGGGACACGGGATGTTCGGCCTCGTCCAGCCGGCGGTCCACCGCGGCAGCGACGCGTCGCACGCTCGCGAGGATTTTCGCGTCGTCGACGAGAACCAGAATGGGAGCCCCGGTTTCCTGAGAGCTGATCGTCGTGTTCATGACTGCAGAGCCTGAACGAGCACCGGCACCGAAAACAGTGGGCCGAACAACCCTGTGGACAACTGGGAGGTTGGGGAGAAACAGGCCTGAGACAGAGGACGACCCCCGCCAATGGGGGGAGGAGGCGGGGGCCGTCTGAGTTCAGCCCCGGGGGGTCGGGCTGAACTAGTTCGAACGAATCGAACAGCAACGATCTTACACCCGCCATCGGCGAGAAATGCAAGCCTGAGCTGCACTGAACTGCTGTTTTTCGCCGAAAGAGGACGCTTGCCGAAGAGCACACGAACCGCCTGTCGGACTATCCTCAATCCTGTGACCGACAAGCCTGCGAACGGACTGAATACCGGGCGGACAGCCGCTTTCTTCGATTTGGACAAAACGATCATCGCGAAGTCGAGCACCCTGGCGTTCAGCAAGCCATTCTTCGCACAGGGTCTGATCAATCGACGCTCGGTTCTCAAGAGCAGCTATGCGCAATTCCTGTTTCTACTGTCCGGCGCCGATCACGATCAGATGGAGCGCATGCGCGAGCATCTGACGGCGATGTGTGCGGGCTGGGACGTGGAACAGGTGAAGGCCGTCGTCGCGGAGACTCTGCACGACATCGTCGATCCACTCGTCTTCGCCGAGGCGGCCGATCTGATCGCAGATCACAAGCTGCGTGGACACGACGTCATCGTCGTGTCTGCTTCGGGTGAAGAGATCGTCGCACCGATCGCCCGCGCCCTCGGCGCCACCCATTCCGTCGCGACGTCGATGAGGGAGGAAGACGGCCACTACACCGGCGAGGTGGACTTCTACTGCTACGGCCCCGGCAAGGTCGAAGCCATGGAAAAACTCGCCGCGGAGTACGGTTACGACCTCGCCGCCAGTTACGCCTACTCCGACTCGGTGACGGATTTACCCATGCTCGAGGCTGTCGGACATCCGACCGCAGTCAACCCCGATCGAGCGTTGCGCAAGGAAGCGGCCGTAAACGGTTGGCCCATACTGACTTTCTCGAATCCGGTCTCACTTCGTGCCAGATTGTCAGCCCAGTCCACGACCACGGTGGCTACTACCGCTGCGGTGGGAATCGCAGCTCTGGTGGCCGGCGCCATGACCTTCGGGCTACTGCGCCGGAAACGCTGAAATCCAAGGCCCACAAACAAAAATTGGTACTTGCTGTGAGCCCGGACACAGGGTACAAAGGAGTTACGGAAGAACGGAAGGCCAGGAACGGCTCGGAAGAGAAGGACCGTTTCCCCAACCGAAATTCCTAGCACGGGCACTAGGGCACCCACGCGGAGCACAAGCCACTATAAGGGCAGAAGCGTTGTGGGCCTGCGAGATTCGTTCAATTTGAGCGAGGACCCCGCACCGGTTGCGGGGACGACCTCAGAAAGTGCGATCCCTCGCCGAGGCCACCCACACAACCCACCGAGCACGCTTGGTAACGAGTAGTCCGTGCTGACGGGCGGCGAAGTCGATTTATCGGCAGCGCCGCCCGTTCGTTATGTTCCGACAGGCCCAATTTGCCGGGCTATCCGGTGGCGGCGTCGGCAATCGAAGTCGCCTCTCGCGCACCGGCTTCGAGAGCACCGCAGCACAGAATCACCCAACTGCCGACTCCGGCCGGATTTCCCGAAGCAAACCCTGCCGCGCCGTCCGTGTACGCCTGTGGCCGCCGAAGCCAACTGACCTCGGGGACCCCGAGATTGTGCGGATCCAGCCCCGACGAGACCGCAACCAGACGCGAGGCCGCGCGGGCGACGATGCCGTCAGCGGTGCCGAACGGGCTCAGCGCCAAGAGTTCTCCGTGAACGACGGCCGCCAGAACAGGTGCCGGTGCACTGGTTCCGCCTGTAACGAGTTGGGCGAGAGCGTCCAACCGCTCCCCCACTCCGCGATCCGACCGTGGCCGCCCCAGTTGATCTGCGTCCTCGACGAGATCCGCCGCGGCCAACAGGTGCAGCCGGGCCAGAGCCTGAAGTGGGGCGCGCTTCCACGTCGACTCCATGAGCGGAAGGCTGTCGCCGTCGAGAGCCTGAGCCACGCGCAGAGCACCCGCGAGAATCGGGTCACCGGCCATGCCCTCGGTCGGCAATTCGGTGGTGCCTCCGGCGAGCGATGCGGAGGCTCGCGCAGCGCGAACCGCGGCTTCGGCGGCAGTGGTGGGCCAACCGCGACGGTTGGTCTTGTGCCGATGAACCTCACCCAGAGCGTCGCGCGCATGATCGGCGGCGGCGCGTACGCCTGGAAGATCGACGAGGGGCTGCAAGGGGTCCGTCACGATCAACGACGGTACCCTTGCAGCCCCTCTGCGGACTTGCCTACCTACCTGTTGCGTCAGCTTCCCAGCTTGATGGACCCACCGGGAATCGCGTCGAGCAACTTGCGGGTGTAGTCCTGTTGCGGATTACCGAACACGTCGTCGATCGGTGCCGATTCGACGATCGAGCCACGCGACATCACCAACACGTTGTCCGCGATCTGACGAACCACGGCCAGGTCGTGCGTGATGAAGAGGTACGTCAACCCGAACTCTGCCTGCAGGTCGTTGAGCAGGGTCAAGATCTGATCCTGCACGAGCACGTCGAGAGCGGAGACCGCCTCGTCGCAGATCACGACCTCCGGTTGCAAGGCCAGTGCTCGCGCGATGGCGACGCGCTGACGTTGTCCACCGGAGAGTTCGTTCGGGAACCGACGCATGACCGACTGCGGTAGACCCACCTTGTCGAGAAGTTCGCGGACGCGAGCCTCACGCTCGGCTTTGGTCCCGACCTTGTGGGTACGCAGCGGCTCCTCGATCGTGCGGTAGATCGAGTACATCGGGTCGAGTGTGCCGTAGGGGTTCTGGAAGATCGGCTGCACTCGTCGACGGAACGCAAATGTTTCCTTCGCACCGAGCTTCGACACGTCCTGACCGTCGAAGACCACGTTGCCTGCAGTGGGCTCGAGCAGACCGAGGACCATCTGTGCGACCGTCGACTTACCGGAACCCGATTCACCGACGATCGCCGTCGTGGTTCCGCGGCGGACCTTGAAGGACACGTCGTTCACGGCTGTGAAGTCGGTGGTCTTGCGGAAACCCTTGCGCAGCTTGAACACCTTGGTCAGATGATCGACGACAAGAACGTCGTCGGTCGCCTTGCCGAAGGACTCTGCCGCAGTTTCCTCGGCCTTGACTGCTTCGGCGACCTCTTCCGCCTGTTCTCGAATCTCGGCGCGCACCACCGACGAGCTGAGTCGCTTCGACGCCAACGACGGCGCAGCAGCGACCAGCTTCTGCGTGTACGGATGCTGTGGACGCTTCAGAATCTCCAGTGCCGGACCGGATTCGACGATACGACCCTTGCTCATCACGATCAGATGCTCGGCGCGCTCGGCGGCCAGGCCCAGATCGTGAGTGATGAGAAGAACGGCGGTGCCGAGTTCCGTAGTCAGACCGTCGAGGTGGTCGAGGATCTGACGCTGGACGGTGACGTCGAGCGCCGACGTCGGCTCGTCCGCGATCAGGAGTTTCGGACGAGCGGACAACCCGATCGCGATGAGTGCGCGCTGACGCATACCGCCCGAGAACTCGTGCGGGTACTGTCCCAACCGGCTCTCGGCTTCGGCGAGGCCGGCCTCCTCGAGCAGTTCGGCGGCCCTAACCTTGGCTGCCTTGCCCTTGGCAATTCCGTTGGCGGCCAGAGCTTCCTCGATCTGGAAGCCCACTTTCCACACGGGATTCAGATTCGACATCGGGTCCTGCGGAACCAAACCGATCTGGCTGCCCCGGATGTGGACGAAGTCCTTCTCCGAAAGTTTCGAGATGTCCTTGCCGTCGAAGATGATCTCGCCTGCCGTCACCTTGCCGGTGCCGGGAAGCAGATTGATGATCGAGTGCGCGGTGGTGGATTTACCGGAGCCCGATTCGCCCACGATGGCGACCGTCTGACCCGGATACACGGTCAGGCTGACGCCTCGAACTGCCGGAACCGGACCGGAATTGGACTGGAACGACACCTCGAGATCACGAATCTCGAGCAACGGAGTTTCCTCCGAGGTGAGAGTTTCCTTGGTGGTCATCGTGCTCACCGCTTCCGCGACTTGGGATCGAGGGCGTCGCGCAGAGCGTCACCCATCATGATGAATCCGAGGACGGTGATCGCCAAAGCCGTTGCCGGGTAGAACAGAATGGTCGATCCCTGACGCAGCGTCACCTGAGCGTTGCTGATGTCGCCGCCCCACGAAACCTCGGTGGACGGAAGTCCGATACCGAGGAAGGACAGCGTCGCCTCGGCGACGATGTACGTGCCGAGCGAGATGGTGGCCACCACGATGATGGGCGCCAACGAGTTCGGGATGACGTGGCGGATCAGTGTCTTGAGCTTCGAGACACCCAACGCTTCCGAAGCCATGACGTAGTCGTTGTTCTTCGCCGAGATCACCGCGCCTCGAGCAATTCGTGCCATCTGCGGCCAACCGAAGAGTGCCAGGACGCCGACGACGGTCCAGATGGTGCGATCGGTGAACAGCTGCATCAGAACGATGGCAGCGAGGATCAGCGGGATACCGAAGAAGATGTCGGCGACGCGGGAGAGAATCGAATCGGTCCAGCCGCCGTAGAACCCGGACAGTGCACCGAAGATCACTCCGATCACCAGCACCGACGCCGTGACGCCGACGCCCACGAGTACGGATGCGCGAGCACCGTAGATGGTGCGCGAGTACACGTCACAGCCCTGGCGGTCGAAACCGAACCAGTGGCCGGAGGTCGGTCCCTGCATGCTGTAGGTGAGGTCGCAGAACCGCGGATCGGTACTCGTGAACAAGCCCGGAAACGCTGCGATGACGATGACCGCGAGGATGATGATCGTCGAGATGATGAACAGGGGGCGCTTGCGCAGATCGCGCCACGCGTCGGTCCACATGCTCGTCGGCGCCTGATCGAGTTTGACGGCGTCCGTCTCCCCCGGTGCCGCAACTTCGGGCGGTGCCACGAAATGACTTTGCCGGACGGCGCGTCCGGTCTTCACGGTCTCAGACATAGCGGATCCTCGGATCGAGCGCGGCGTACAAGAGGTCGACGAGCAGATTTGCGATCAGGTAGATCACGATGAGAATGGTGACGAACGAAACCACCGTCGGCGCTTCACCTCTGGTCACGGCCTGGTAGATCGTGCCGCCGACGCCGTTGATGTTGAAGATGCCCTCGGTGACGATGGCGCCGCCCATCAACGTTGCGAGGTCGGCGCCCAGGAACGTGACCACGGGGATCAGCGAGTTGCGCAACACGTGCACGCGAACCACTCGTCCACGGGAAAGTCCCTTGGCGGTGGCAGTGCGTACGTAGTCGGCACTCAGGTTCTCCGCCACGGATGTTCGGGTCAGTCGCAGGACGTAGGCGAACGAGACCGAACCCAGAACCAGGGCGGGGAGCAGGAGATTCTTGAAGCTGGTGTTGCCACCGACCGTCGGCGGGACGATGCCCCATTTGACGCCGATGAAGAACTGAGCCAGGAAGCCGATCACGAAGATCGGGATGGCGATGAGAACGAGGCTGAACAGCAGGACGGTGCTGTCGAAGAATCCGCCCTTACGCAGGCCGGCGATGAGGCCGAAGCCGACACCGAAGACGGTCTCGACGATCAGTGCCATGAAGGCAAGTTTCATCGTGATCGGAAATGCCTGTGCCAGAACTTCACTGACAGGTCGTCCGGAGAACGACGTGCCGAAGTCCAGCGTGAAGATGCCCTTCAGGTACAGCAGGTACTGCTGATAGAAGGGGAGATCGAGGTGGTAGCGCTCCCGAAGCTGTGCTGCCACAGCCGGACTGAGCGCCTTGTCGCCCGCCAACGCGGCAATCGGATCACCGGGAAGCAGGAAGACCATGGCGTAGATCAGAAGAGTGGCCCCGAGAAAAACCGGGATCATTTGAAGCACTCGGCGACCGATGTACCAGAGCATCGGATCACCTCCTTGTCGATGATCGTGTACGTCAGCGGACAGTCCGGTGTGAACACGAGTTCGGGACGGCAGGCAGGGCGCCTGCCGCCCCGAACTCACGTTTCAGATGCGGATCGTTCTACGCGTCAGTTCTTTTCGATGTCTTCGTAGACCGGAATGCCGTTCCAGCTGATGGTCACGTTGGAAACGTTCTCCGACCATCCACTGGCTGCGTTGCGGTACCACGTCGGAATTGCAGGCAGGTCCTTGAGCAGCACTTCCTGAGCCTGATCGAGCAGTTCCTGAGCCTTCGCCTTGTCCGTCTGGCCGGCCGATTCGCGCAGGAGGCGGTCGAACTCGGGGTTGGAGTACTCACCGTCGTTGGAGCTGCCGCCGGTCTGGTAGTTCTGCGCCAGGAAGCCGTACTGCTGCGGGTAGTCACCCTGCCAGCCGGAGCGGAACGCGCTCTGGATGGTGCGGTCGGTGGCTTCGGTGCGGATCTGCGCAAAGGTGGCGTACTGCTTGCCCTTTGCGTCGATGCCGAGCGTGTTGCGGATGCTGTTCGCCGTGGCGTCGACCCATTCCTGGTGTCCGCCGTCGGAGTTGTATCCGATCTCGAAGCTGCCGGACCACGGAGCGATGGCGTCGGCCTTGGCCCAAGCGGCCTTGGCTGCCTCGGGGTCGAACTTCAGGTTGCCGTTACCGGTCAGCGAGTCGTTCCAACCCTCGATTGCGGGGCTGGTGAAGTCGAGTGCAGGCGTCCTGGTCTTGTTGAAGATCTGCTGCGTGATCTGATCGCGGTTGATCGCCATCGAGATCGCCTGACGGCGGAGCATGCCCTCTTCACCACTGAAGTGCGCCAGGCGCCCCGGGATCGTGAACGTCTCGATGGTTGCCGACGGCTGGTTGACCGTGCGACCGGCAAGATCCGACTCGAAGGTCGTGACCGCGCTCGGCGGGACCTGGTCGAGAACGTCGACGTTGTTGGCGAGGAGATCCGTGTACGCCGTGTCGAGGCTGTTGTACATGATGAAGTCGACGCCGGCGTTCTTCGGCTTGCGGTTGCCGTTGTAGTCCGGGTTCACGACCGTGTCGATGCGGACGTTGTGCTGCCACGCGCCGGCGCCGTCGAGCTTGTACGGGCCGTTGCCGACCGGGTTCTCGCCGAATGCGGTCATGTCCTTGAACGCGACCTCGGGCAGCGGGTAGTACGCCGTGAAACCGAGGCGATCGGGGAACGCCGACTCGGGCTGCTTGAGTTCGATGGTGAAGGTGGAGTCGTCCACAACCTTCAGACCCGACATCGTCTGAGCCGTCGGAACCTCGGCGGCAACTTCGTCGTAGCCCTTGATCGGATCGAAGAACGATGCCTGGATCTGGGCGTTGGTGGAGAGGGCTCCGAAGTTCCACGCGTCGACGAACGACTTCGCGGTGACGGGGGTGCCGTCCGTGAAGGTCCAACCGTCCTTGAGCTTGACGGTGAAGTTCTGACCGTCGGTGCTCTCGATGGACTCGGCAACCTCGTTCTCCGTGCCACCGTCGGCGGTGTACGAAACGAGACCGGCGAACAGGGAGTCGAGGACGCGGCCGCCCTGGTTCTCACTCGTGTTCGTGGGAATCAACGGGTTCTGGGGCTCGCCCGCCCAGGCGTTGACGACACCGCTGGACGATCCGCCCGACGAATCGCCGGACGAACATGCCGTGATCAGCACTGCCGTCATTCCGAGCGCGACCGCGCCGGTCGCTATGCGTGAGATACGCAAAGGAATTCCTTCCACATCTAAGTGACCCCGAGCATGCTCGCGGCCTGCCGACAGCCGTAACTGCCGGCGTCGTGTCGCCTACAACTGAAAGTGAACGTGACTTCGAGTTGTGGTCGAATAATGGTTTGACAATAGACACATCCGACGCGGGGCGCGCATCGCACCCATTGTCCGCAATTCCGAGGGAAATCTGTCCGCGCCCATTCACTCGTCGGCGGAAGCGACCACCCGTCGCATCAATTCGACCGATCGTCGCAGGACAACGGGTTGCAACGTGATGCAACGGTGCGTTTACGCGAGCTTGTGACTACCCTCACACGGAGTCAGAAAAGTGTCGATCAAAGTGGAAAGAAGGCCGTCAGCCATGACAAGCGCAGCCGAAACAGACGTCCCCCAGGCATATCCGCCGAGCGCAGAGTTCGCTGCGGCCGCCAACGCGGGACCGGAGTTGCAGGCTGCCGCAGATACCGACCGCCTCGCTTTCTGGGCGAATCAGGCTGAGCGCCTTCACTGGCACGAGAAATGGACCGACGTCCTCGACTGGACCGACGCCCCCGTCGCCAAGTGGTTCGTCGGCGGCAAACTCAACGTCGCCTACAACTGCGTCGACCGCCACGTCCTCGCCGGCAACGGCGACCGCGTCGCCATTCACTTCGAAGGCGAACCAGGCGATTCCCGGGATCTGACCTACAACGACCTCCTCGCCGAAGTCAGCCGCGCCGCAAACACTTTCACCGACCTCGGCCTCGTCGCCGGTGACCGCGTAGCGATCTACATGCCGATGATCCCCGAAGCGATCGTCACCATGCTCGCCTGCGCCCGCCTCGGCCTGACCCACTCGGTCGTCTTCGCCGGATTCTCCGCCACCGCCCTACGCTCGCGCATCGACGACGCCCAAGCCAAGCTCGTCGTCACCGTCGACGGCCAGTGGCGACGCGGCGCCGCAGCACCCATCAAAACAGCGGTCGACGAATCCGTCGCCGGCGCCGACTCCGTCCAGAACGTGTTGGTGGTCAACCGGACCGGCATCGACGTCGAGTGGACCGACGGCCGCGACCTGTGGTGGCACGAGACCGTCGCGGCGGCCTCGCCCGAGCACGAAGCGCAGGCCTTCGACGCCGAACATCCCCTGTTCATCCTCTACACCTCCGGCACCACCGGTAAGCCCAAGGGCATCATCCACACCTCCGGCGGCTACCTCACCCAGGCGTCGTACACCCACCACAACGTCTTCGATCACAAAGCGGGACAAGACGTCTACTGGTGCACCGCCGACATCGGCTGGGTCACCGGACACTCCTACATCGTCTACGGGCCCCTCTCCAACGGTGTCACCCAGGTCGTCTACGAAGGCACCCCCAACTCCCCGAACGAGCACCGCCACTTCGACATCATCGAGAAGTACGGCGTCTCCATCTACTACACCGCCCCCACCCTCGTGCGGACGTTCATGAAGTGGGGCCGGGAAATCCCCGACGCCCACGACTTGTCTTCGATCCGTTTGCTCGGATCTGTGGGCGAGCCCATCAACCCCGAAGCGTGGCGCTGGTTCCGCGACGTCATCGGCGGCAACAAGGCCCCCATCGTCGACACCTGGTGGCAGACCGAGACCGGCGCGATCATGATTTCCCCGCTGCCCGGTATCACCGCCACCAAGCCCGGATCCGCGATGGCACCGCTGCCCGGTATCTCCGCCAAGATCGTCGACGACGACGCCAAGCCCCTCGGCCCCGGCGGCAACGGCTACCTCGTCCTCGACGAGCCGTGGCCGGCGATGCTCCGCGGCATCTGGGGCGACATGGACCGCTACCGCGACACCTACTGGTCCCGCTACGCCGAAGAAGGCTGGTACTTCGCCGGTGACGGCGCCAAGTACGACGACGACGGCGCACTCTGGGTCCTCGGCCGCGTCGACGACGTCATGAACGTCTCCGGTCACCGCATCTCCACCTCCGAAGTGGAATCAGCACTGGTGAACCATCACGGAGTCGCCGAAGCCGCCGTCGTCGGTGCCGCCGACGAGACCACCGGACAGGGCATCGTCGCGTTCGTCATCCTCCGTGAAGGCGTCGAGAACACCGGCGACGTCCTCATCGCCGAACTCAAGGCTCAGGTCTCCACCGACATCAGCCCCATCGCCAAACCGCGTCAGATCACGATCGTGCCGGAACTGCCGAAGACCCGATCCGGCAAGATCATGCGCCGCCTCCTGCGCGACGTCGCCGAAGGCCGCGACCTCGGAGACACCTCGACCCTGGTCGACCCCAAGGTATTCGACGCCATCCGCGGCAAGTAGGGCCTTCGGCCCCTGTGCGCCTTTTTGGTAGTCCCCACTACCGGAAAGGCACACAGGGGCGGAGCCCCTCTCGCAACTTCACTTCCTCTTTCGACGTCAGCCAGGACTCCTCGGCTACGCGAATGTCTGCGGCAACCCGCTTGTGCAGAGATTTTCCGCGCGAGGAGAGAAACACGCGCACCTTCCGGCGATCGTCCTCACCGACCTCGCGATAGATCAGCGCAAGCGAGACCAACTTGTCCGCAACTCGCGTCAGCGTCGGAGCCGGTGTTCCCGTTCGATCGCGCAGCTCAGCCATCGTCAGCCCCTCGGTCGACGCCAAGGCTTCGAGCGTCATCCAGTGATCGAGAGTGAGATTCTCAGCCGCCAGCGCTTTCTCCGCTGCTGCCGCTGCCATTCGAGCCGCTCGGACCAGCGCGGTCGTCAGCGAAGCATCAAGAATTCCGGAGTCACTTTTTCCCACTGATCGCTCCCCCGCTGTTGCGTACTTCACACTTCTCGGGCAATACTTTCAAATGAAATGATAGTAACCCAGGCCAGGCCGCTGACTTCCGATTCCGGCGGCGACGCATGAGCGCTACCGGCGCGCTCGAACGCGCGCGCAGCGCCGTGTGGCGCCTGGGCATGGTGGTTCCCCTCCAAGGACCGGCCGGACTGTTCGGTCCGTCGTGTGAGGCGATCAGCGAATTGGCCGCCCGCGATCTCAACAACTCCGGCGGCGTACTGGGACGCGAAGTCCAGATCGAAGTGATCGACGGCGGCGCTTCGCCGGGCGTCGTCGCAGCCCGCGTGCAACAGCTACTCGACGCCGGTGACATCGACGCCGTCAGCGGTTGGCACATCTCCTCGGTCCGCCACGCACTCGCACCGGTGGTCGCAGGCCGTATTCCGTACTCGTACACCTCGCTCTACGAGGGCGGCGAGGTCAGGCCCGGCATCTACTGCTCGGGTGAGACACCACGTCAGCAGATCGCGCCGGCGCTGAAGTGGCTGCGCGACAACGTCGGAGCGCGTAAGTGGTTTGTCGTCGGGGACGACTACATCTGGCCGCACAGCTCTCTCGGAGCCGTGAGGCAATTCGCCACCGAACTCGATCTCAGCCTGGTCGGCGGTTCGTTTGTCGACCTCGGGCGCGGAAACATGAAGCAGTTGGTCGAGACCGTCTCGAACTCCGGGTGCGACGGCGTGATCATGCTCCTCGTCGGGCAGGACGCCGTCGACTTCAACCGAGCCTTCGCCCGCCGAGGCCTCGACGAGTCGATGATCCGGTTCAGCCCGTTGATGGAAGAAAACATGCTGCTCGCAAGCGGCCCCCGCGCAACCCGGAACCTGTTTGCCTCGGCGGCGTACTTCCGCTCGATGGTCGACGGTAACTCCATGGACCTGCTCGGGCGCTACATCGCACTGCACGGCGCGCACGCTCCGGCACTGAACAACGCTGCCGAGTCGTGTTACGAAGGGATACATACCCTTTCGGCCCTGGTTCGACGCGCCGACAGCACACATCCGCGTGACCTGGACGCCGTCGTCGAGGGTGCCGCGTACGACGGGCCTCGCGGAACCGTCGAGTTTCGTGATCGTGTTGCACGGCAGAAGATTCAGCTCGCCGTCGCCGACGGACTCGACTTCTCGATCATCGCAACGCTCTGAGATTTTCCCTGAGATCTCCCTCTTGACTTCTGTGGCGCGCATCACTTAGTTTCATTTGGAATCATTTCATTTGAAAGTAACCCGTCCCGAAGTAACCGGAGGTGCCCGATGGGCAGTGTTGGTTTGCTTTACGTGGGAGCCGTCCTCTTCGTCAACGGACTGATGCTGCTCGGCACAGTTCCCGTTCGATCCGCCTCGGTCCTCAACCTCTTCGTCGGCGCACTTCAATGCGTCGTCCCCACCGTCATGTTGATTCAGGCTCAGGGAGATTCGAGTGCCGTCCTGGCGGCCTCAGGGCTCTATCTGTTCGGATTCACCTATCTCTACGTGGGCATCAGCAATCTCGCCGGCTTCGAGCCGGAAGGAATCGGGTGGTTCTCGCTGTTCGTCGCGTGCGCCGCGCTCGTGTACTCCTTCCTCTCTTTCACAGTGAGCAACGACCCCGTCTTCGGGGTCATCTGGCTCGCATGGGCAGCGCTGTGGACGCTGTTCTTCCTGGTACTCGGGCTCGGCCGCGAGAATCTCAGTCGCTTCACCGGCTGGGCAGCGGTCCTCCTGAGCCAGCCCACGTGCACGGTCCCCGCATTTCTGATCCTGACCGACAACTTCCACACCACACCCGCCGTCGCAGCCGGTTGGGCCGGAGCACTTCTGGTTCTCCTGGGCCTGGCCAAGATCCTCGCTGCACCCAAAACCGCAGTACCCCAATCCCGTCCAGTCTTCAACTGATCGACACAACCAAGGAGTGAAAGACAATGCGACACGGTGACATCTCCTCGAGCAACGACACGGTCGGCGTAGCAGTGGTCAACTACAAGATGCCCCGCCTGCACGATCGCGCCGGTGTCCTCGAGAACGCGCGCAAGATCGCCGACATGATGATCGGCATGAAGACCGGCCTCCCCGGAATGGATCTGGTGGTCTTCCCCGAATACTCCACGCAGGGAATCATGTACAACGAGGAGGAGATGTACGCGACAGCAGCCACCATCCCGGGCGACGAGACCGCGATCTTCTCCGCAGCGTGCCGCGAAGCCGACACGTGGGGAATCTTCTCCATCACCGGCGAACAGCACGAAGACCACCCGAACAAGCCCCCGTACAACACGTTGATCCTCATCGACAACAAGGGCGAGATCGTTCAGAGGTACCGAAAGATCCTGCCCTGGTGCCCCATCGAAGGGTGGTACCCGGGAGACACGACGTATGTCACCGAAGGCCCGAAGGGGCTGAAGATCTCGCTCATCATCTGCGACGACGGCAACTACCCGGAGATCTGGCGCGACTGCGCGATGAAGGGTGCAGAACTGATCGTCCGTTGCCAGGGATACATGTACCCCGCCAAGGACCAGCAGGTGATGATGTCCAAGGCAATGGCCTGGGCCAACAATTGTTATGTGGCAGTTGCCAATGCGGCCGGATTCGACGGCGTCTACTCCTACTTCGGACACTCCGCGATCATCGGATTCGACGGCCGGACGCTGGGTGAAACCGGCGAAGAAGAATACGGAATCCAGTACGCGCAGCTTTCCGTCTCAGCCATTCGCGACGCACGCGAGAACGATCAGTCCCAGAACCACATCTTCAAACTCCTCCATCGCGGCTACTCCGGTGTCCACGCAGCAGGTGACGGAGACAAGGGCGTCGCGGACTGCCCGTTCGAGTTCTACAAGCTGTGGGTCACCGACGCCCAGAAGGCTCAGGAACGCGTCGAGGCCATCACCCGAGACACCGTGGGTGTAGCGGATTGTCGCGTCGGAAACCTGCCGGTCGAGAAGACAATCGAAGCGTAAGGATCTCACTGTGCCTTATATCACCGACATGCTCCATGACCGGAACAGTGCAGCACCACCGGCCGAGGAACGAACCGAACCCGTACCGGTCGGGGCCTTCGACGCTCGCAAGCTCTCGAAAGCCCTGAGTTCCAAGATCGTCGGACAACAGGCCGCCGTCGACGCAGTGGTTCGTGCGATTTCGATCGCGCATGTCGGTGCCACGGATCCGACGCGTCCGCTCGCAAACATCCTTCTCGTTGGCCCGACCGGCGTCGGCAAGACGGAATTGGTGCGGCGCGTGGCCGCAGAACTACGGTCAGGACCCGATGATCTGTGCCGCATCGACATGAATGCTCTTGCGCAAGAGCATTATGCGGCGTCGTTCTCCGGGGCTCCACCTGGATATGCCGGTAGCAAGGAGTCCTTCACGCTGTTCGACAAGAACACCGTCGAGGGCGATCCGTACACCCCCGGAATCGTCCTGTTCGACGAAGTGGAGAAGGCCGACCCCACCGTGCTGCGTGCGCTCCTGCAGGTCCTCGACAACGGCGAACTCCGGTTGGCGAACGGTCAGCAGAAGATCTCGTTCCGCAACAGCTACGTGTTCCTGACCTCGAATCTCGGCTCTGCTGCGGTGGCAGAACGTCGGCGATCTCACCTGCGGCAGCTCGCCGATCGCGTCCGGATCGATCGACCGCGCCATGGTCATCATCTGGTGCAACGCGCGTTGGAGAAGTTCTTCGACCCCGAATTCTTCAACCGCATCGACGAAACCGTGATCCTCGACGAGTTCGACGAACAGACCGCGGAACAAGTGACCCGTCTCGAGATCGAACTGATCACGACTCGGTTGGCCAGGAGAGGCATCGACGTCGAGGTGGAGGACAGCGCCGTCGCCCTGTTGCAACGGCGCGGGTTCGACCCGGTGTACGGAGCACGTGGCCTGCGCCGGACCATCCGGAACGTCTTGGCCGACCCGGTGGCCGCCGCCGTTCTCGACCTTCGGCCGGTCGGGACGCAACCACTCGCCTTGCAGGCGCGGGCAGTTGGTGATCAGATACAGGTAAAGAAAGTCCCATGAGTGCTCGCTCACGTTGCGGATCGAATCCGCAACGTGGGCGACACATTTCAAACATGTCCGCGTAACGCCACCTCCCTAGGTTGGGTGCCTGCACCACAAAGTGCACATGCACAGGCACCCAGGGGAAGTGACGTCATGACAGCAGTGAACGAGCAGGTGTCCGCCGGCGCACCGGACAGGGCAGATCTCGGTGAGAACGCCGCACTGAAGGAGACTCTGGAGGACTACACCCTCCGATTTGCGCCACGCAGCTACCGCAAATGGGGAACCGGCGTCGTCGCGACCTCCGCGCTCGGCGGAATCGCGTATCTCGCAGACTTCTCGATCGGCGCCAACATCGGCATCTCGTACGGCACCGGTAACGCACTTCTGGGCATCGCCGTGTTTGCCGTCGTCATCATGGCGACCGGCTTCCCACTCGCCTACTATGCCGCGCGATACAATATCGACCTCGATTTGATCACTCGCGGAAGCGGTTTCGGCTACTACGGCTCGGTGGTCACCAACGTCATCTTCGCGACGTTCACCTTCATCTTCTTCGCGCTCGAAGGTTCCATCATGGCCCAGGGTTTGAAACTGGGGCTCGGGATCCCACTCTCGATCGGCTACGCGGTCTCGACACTGATGGTCATTCCACTGGTCATCTACGGAATGAAGGCTCTGGCAAAGCTCCAAGTGTGGACGACGCCTCTGTGGCTCGTCATGATGGTGCTGCCGTTCCTGTATCTGCTGTTCAAGCACCCTGATTCGGTGAGCGCGTTCTTCGCCTTCGGCGGTGAGGACGGCGCAAACGGCAAGGGCGTCAACTTCGGATCGGTGATGCTGGCCGCGGGTGTCTGCTTGTCGCTGATCGCACAGATCGCCGAGCAGATCGACTACCTACGCTTCATGCCGCCCAAGACGCCGGAAAACACCCGCCGTTGGTGGGCTGCAGTAATTCTCGCCGGCCCCGGCTGGGTGATCTTCGGCGCGTTCAAGCAGATCGTCGGACTGTTCCTCGCCGTGTACATCATCGCGAACGTCGTCGACGGATCCTCGATCGCCAACCAGCCCGTGCACCAGTTCCTCGAGATCTACCAGGACATGATGCCTCACTGGCTGGCCATGACGCTGGCCGTGATCCTCGTGGTCATCAGCCAGATCAAGATCAACGTCACCAACGCGTACTCCGGCTCACTGGCCTGGACCAACTCGTACACCCGCGTCACCAAGACCTACCCCGGACGCATGGTCTTCGTTCTGGTCAACCTGGCGATCGCACTGATCTTGATGGAAGCCAACATGTTCGACTTCCTCAACACGATCCTGGGCTTCTACGCCAACTGCGGTATCGCCTGGGTCGTGGTCGTCGCCTCGGACATCGCGATCAACAAGTACTGGTTGAAGCTCTCCCCGAAAGTCCCCGAGTTCCGACGCGGGATGCTCTACGACGTCAACCCCGTCGGCTTCGTGTCGATGCTGCTGGCCGCGGGCATTTCGATCCTGGTGTTCTTCGGCGCTTTCGGTTCGGCGATCAAGCCGTTCTCCCCGATCGTCGCAATCGTCATCGCGCTGGTGATGCCGCCGGTCCTGGCCGTCGCCACCAAGGGAAAGTACTACCTACGACGCACCGACGACGGCATCGATCTGCCGATGTTCGACGAGTACGGGAACCCCTCCGGTGAAACGCTTCTGTGCTGCGTCAGCGGAATCGAATTCGAGCGTCCCGACATGCTCGCGTCGAACGTGCCCGGTCCGAACGGCGAGAAACAGTACATCAGCTCCCTGGCCTTGAGCACCGACAAGACCGGTGAGCATGTCCTGCCTGCTCAGCTTC
>NZ_CAURKP010000051.1:0-30950 GCF_963525155.1 uncultured Rhodococcus sp. | reverse complement strand
CTGCGGCGGCGGCGGACAAGGCGACGCACTCATCGTCCGCGTCCCCAAGGCCTGATTACTTCCTGCTGACCAGACAGGTCGCCGAGCCCTCATCATGCTCGGCGACCTGTCTGTTTCGTGCCGGAGGTTATTGGTGATCGAGCGTCGTCGAGCGGTTACGCAGCAACGTCTCGATCTCCGATCGCCGGTACCTCCGATGCCCGCCAAGCGTTCTCAGAGTGCCGACTTTGCCCTCCCTCGCCCATCTGGACACCGTGGTCCTGTCGACGTGGAACAGTGCTGCAACCTGTTTGGTCGTCAGCCACTCGTCGACAGGTGCTGTGTGCTCTTCTTCTCGGCTCATTGGCAGTCATTCGTAGCTGCCGACTGAATGGATGGGTCCGACGATGAATTGGCAACCCCTGGCGTGCTGTGAAAGACTCGCTGCAAAACTTTACTATTCCTTGGGGAAATAATGTCGAAGTCGGTAACTCTGATCCGTTCCACGTCACTCTCTTCGGTGGCTGAATATGCCTATGCAGCAACGGCTCCCGCCGAGGCCCGACTGATCTTCCTGGCCGGATCTTGTCCTCTGAACGCGGACGGCTCTACTGCCGCCATCGGCGACTACGCAGGACAGGCAGCCAAGGCCGTCGACAACCTGAGAACAGCTCTCTCGGACGCGGGCGCGTCCATCACCGACGTGATCAACACCCGCGTTCTGGTGGCGTCGAGCAATCAAGCCGACCTGGTTGCGGCGTGGGAGGTAGTCCGCGACGCGTTCGGTGATCACGACGCCCCGAGCACTCTGATGGGTGTGACCGTTCTCGGTTACGACGATCAACTGGTCGAGATCGAGGCAATCGCGGCCGTCGTCGACTGAACTCGAACCGAACCGGGCGTTCCTACCGAGGATCTTCATGAGCAAGGGCCCGGTAGCCCTTTGCCCCCGCACGATCCACTGCGGCTCGCACAACAGCGAAGATGGCTCCCTGCAGGGCTGCGGCGATCAGGACTTCCTTGCTCGACCTGCTCAAGTCTTTGGGCTCGGGCGCATTCTTGTCGTCACCGATGCGCTTCCACACCTGCTGGAAGACAGCGCCGGCCAAGATGCCGCCCAGGACGCTGGTCGCCAGTGAGAGTGGCTTGTACATCGCTTTCGATACTGCGCTCATTGCGCGGATCCTCCGTGGTTCGATACGTACCGCCTGAGCGGCTGACCGACTCTCACTACCCAGCAGGCGAGGTATCGAAACATTGCACCGGCGGGGCACGAAGACGACTGTCGCACGTTGTGTTCCACGGGTTTGCCACTTCTCGAGCCGGGTAGGATCGTCTTAGCGAAAGAAGGTTGTGTAAGTCATGGAAAACTACAGAATCGAACTACCGGACGGTACAACGGTGATGGAAGATTTCGTCTCGGATCGCGCCGCAATCGCATACGCGGTCGATCTGAATCACGGTTGTAGCGAGAAAGTCTCGGTATTCCGTATCACCGACGAAGGGGAAACGATCCCGACTCGGATGTGCCCCAAGCCGAATCCTGGTTCTCGGCGTCGCGCGCGAAGCGTCCGATAGAAGCCGGTCAAGAAGCGTCGAGGCGCGGGAAGAGCGTCTCCCTTGCAAGCAGCAGCAAGGCCGCAGCGACCGGAATCGCCAGCAACGCACCGACAATACCGAGCAACGCTCCGCCCAACAGGACCGCGACCACAGTCACCAACGCCGGGACCGCTACCGTCTTCCCGATGATCTTCGGAACGAGCAGGTAGTCCTCGAGCAGACGTAACGCGATGAAGAATGCAACTGTCGCCAATGCCGTTGGGACAGAGACTGTCAAGGAGACCAGGGCGACGACAACCCCTGCGATCGTGGAACCGACTATCGGGATCAGATCGAGCAGAGCGACCAGCAGCGCCAGGATCAACGGATACGGCACGTCGAAGATCAACAACCACGCGAAGGTGCACACTGCGGTGATCACGGAGATCAGAACATTGCCGAGGACGTATCCACCCACACCTGCCAGTATCTGATCACCGATGGCGATTGCTCGTGGCCGCCGCGAATGTGGCACCAGCCGATACAGATTCGTGCGGATTCGTGGGTAGTCGATCAAGAAGTACGTCGTCAGTACAGCAACGATTCCAGCGTCGGCGACTGCGCTGAACACCGCCCGCCCCGCTCCGAGCAAACCCGTCGCGAGCGCAGACCCCGAACCGTCCAGTTGGGTGGTGAGGTGCTCCTCGAGGTGATACTTCTCGTCGAGGTCGCTGACGATCGGATACCGGTCACGAATGTGTGTCAGAAGTTCGGGAGCGTGTGATGCGAACTGACGTCCCTGCTCGACCAGCGGAGTGATCGCAGCAACGAGAAACAGCGCGAGCATCACCGCAATTCCGAGGAGTACCACGGTGACCGCGATCCAGCGCCGGAAATGTCTCCGCTCCAGCCAGACGATCATCGGTTCGATGCCCACCGCGAGAAACAGCGCGACCACGATCAGGATCAGCATGCCTCGCGCCGCCAGGAGCACTTCGATCACCGCGTACGTCACGGCAACACCGGCCGCCGCGCTCAGACCGATGAAGAACGGTGAACGACGATCGAACCTCGGCCCCGGTTCGCCCAGCGGCCGGACGGGAGTCGCCAATGCTGCGGCTTCACGTTCGGCTTCCGCCATCGGATCTGCAGCTTTGACTTCACTGTCGGAATCCGGTGAGGTGTCCGCGGAACTGGGATCCATTCAAGCCACCTCACGATCCGCGCGACTTCCCGGCACGGGAGTGAGTACCCGTGCCGTGGCCGGATCAACCTCGAGGCTTCTCCGCTCCGCTTCGTGTCAGCGCGAGACCGGTTCCTACCACTCCGATGATCGACACAGCGATGGCGATGCTGGGCCAACCGTCGCTCTGCCAGTAGACGTCGTCGAGAGTGATCAGTAACGCAGCCTCGTCGACGATGAGCCCGAGTGCGATGCCCAACGCGATGCCCATCCATGTTCTTGCGCGAGGGCTTCGGTCTACGAGTCCGAAGATCGCCACCCCGGCCAACAGCAGAATTCCCCATAAATAGTGATGCAGATGAGTGCCACCGGCGCTGATGTCGCCGACGTCCCTGGTGTCGATCTGGATCAACCACGTCACCAGACGTGCTCCGCCGAACGTCAACGTGAAGGCCACCCACGCCAACACCAAACCGCGGCGCGATTCGTCAACCTGATTCCATCTGCGAGGGAATCTGAATCGCTCGGCAGATTTCTCTTCGTCATGGTCTCGAGAAAGCATCCTTCATGTTTACCCGATGCCGCTCAGATCGATAATTTGGGGTAGAGAGACCGAAAACTAGTTGGAGCACAAAAAGCGGTACCCGATCTCCGAAGAGATCGGGTACCGCCTTCTCAGCTACTCGCGCAGTAGTGATCAATACCAGACTTTTCGTCCGCCCACTGCGCGCCCGGTAGCACCGAGGATGGACAAAACTGCACCTACGACGACCAAGATGATGCCGACGGTGGTCAGAATGCTCAACCCCGTGAAAAAGCCGATCAACGCCAGAATAATGCCGAGAACAATCATGTGAGAACCTCATCCGGTATGCGTATCAAAATGATCTACTCAACTGACGCTACTACAGAAACTTCACAATCGATAAATCCGATAAATACATTCATAAATGCGAAACTCGTATTACTACCCAATAGCGCCTCCGTTAAAACATCAGCCTTTCTCTTATCTCTACGTCATAGTTCCACGTCCTCGATCTTCGCCTCGACCGCCGGCGTGATGTGGCTCAACACGCAGCGCCAACGACCGTCTCGCCGCGCGAACACGTCGGTGGTCCACTCGTCGGCGTCGTATTGTCTGCCGCCGTAGTGCGCGGTATTGACGATCCGCGTAGTGAACAGTGCGACGTCACCGAAGAAACGCACGCGAGCGCTCCCGACGTGGTCCATCGCCGAATGAGTCAGGTCGCCCGAGGCCACGAAGCCCAGGAACTCCGCTTTGGTCGACACTCCGGATTCCGAGACGATCACCCAGTCGTCTGCCATGAAATCGCCGATCCGTTCGGCGTCGTTCGAGCACATCGCGACGTTCCACTCGTCTGCGACAGCGACCAATGCCGCACTCTCCTGATCCGACATGTCTTCTCCCTCTACCGTCGTCACCCTCGGCGGGTGATGCCCCGACGGCAGGGTTCCCGCAGGGTGGACTTCGAACCGACGTGCACGACGAGAGGGCAGAGATGACAGACACCAGTCGCACCGAGCTTGCAGCTCAGGCGTATATCTACGGATTTCCCCTCGTTTTCAATCTCGACCAGGTCCATCGGTATGTTCACAACGGTGTCGGAGCGAACCCCGCCGCACCTTTCAACACCTTCAGCCACGCCCGCACACTGGCCGGGCCGGCAGACACTTTCGTCACGATCAACAACGACACCGTGTATTCCATGGCGCAGATCGATCTCTCTGTCGGCCCCGTTTCGCTGCACGTCCCCGATACCGATGGCCGTTACTACGTCCTCCAGTTCGTGGACGCCTGGACAAATAATTTCGCTTACGTCGGGCATCGGGCCACCGGCACGAAGAGCGGAGACTTCCTTCTCGTCCCACCCACCTGGACGGGAACCCCGGCGGACCAGACCACGGTGATCAGATTTCCCACGAACATTGCGTCGATCGTGGGCCGGTGGGCATGCGGTGGCGACGACGACCTCCCTGCGGTGCACGCCTTGCAGGACGCCACCACGCTGACCGTCGTCGACTCCACCGGAAACTCGGCGGGTCTCCCAGTGCCCGAACCCGGGGTAAGCCAGGACCTCCTGTTCCTCGAGAAACTCCGCATCTGGTCACAGGCGTTTCCGCCGGCCCCACGCGATCGAGAACTCCAGGATTCCTTCTCCCCGATCGGAATCGACGAGCCCGGGGCCTCTCCCTATAGCTCACACTCTGCCGCTTCACTCTCTGCCGACGAGGCAGCCGCGTTGGCTGACGGATTGACGATCGGTGAGAAGAACCTGCTCGAGGCCCTCACGAAAGGCTCCAGCCCCGAAGTCAACGGATGGAAGCTCACATTCCACGCCTTCGACTACAACCTCGACTACTTCGAGGTCGGCACAATCGACGATTCACAATTCAAGATCGCCGATCCCAAGTTGCGCATCGTCGAACGCGCCGCGGCTGCCAAGGGCGGGCTGTGGGGCAACCACCCTTACGAAGCGGCGTACATCATGACCTACGTCGACGATCAGGGCGAGCAGTTGAACGGAACCCACACCTACACAATAAGACTCGACCCCACTCCGCCGGTGAGCGCCTTCTGGTCGCTGACGATGTACTCGGTGCCGGACTTCTTCCTCGTGGCGAACCCCGTCGACCGATACTCGATCGGCGACCGCACTCCAGGAATCGTCCACGACGCCGACGGTGCGTTGACGATCACGATCAGCCACGAGGAGCCGAAAGACCCCACGGCGAAGGCAAACTGGCTGCCCGCACCGCGCGGGGATTTCCGACCGGTACTGAGAATGTACGAACCTTCGCCCGCCGTGCTCGATCAGTCCTACGTCGTCCCCGCCATCACTCGCTCGCGAGAATGACGGCTCGCGTCTGACGGCCTGCCTGTGCGGGCCGTCAGACGGACGCAGAATCAGGCGTGCGTGCCGCCGTCGATCCGGATCTCCGTGCCCGTGATGAAGGCACCATCGTCGGATGCCAACATCGCGATAACTCCCGCAACACTTTCCGGCCCGGCCATGGGGGCACCACCGGACTCCAGATCAGTGCTCAGAATCGGTGACAACTTGCCGAAGAGCGACCAGTCGGTGTCTTCCGGCAAGTACGACGCCGTAGTGTCGGTGATCCCGCTCTTCACACTGCCTGGAGCCACCGCGACGGCACGCAGACCCTGCTTGCCGTATTCGAGAGCCAGTGCGTGAGTGAAGGACTGGATTCCTCCCTTACTTGCGGCATACGCGGCCATGTACGGGTGCGCGAAGGCCGCGGAGGTGGAACTGAAATTCACCACGACTGCGTTGGCGGTGGCGAGGAGAGCCGGCAGTGCCTGGCGGGTGACGAGGAAAGTGCCCGTCAAATTCACGGAGAGCACCTGATTCCACAGGTCCAGCGAGGTCTCGTGGGTGTGCCCACCACGCAGTATCCCGGCGGCGTTGACCAGTACGTCCAATCCCCCGAGAGTCGAAATCGCCTGACCCACAACCTTGATGACGGAACTCTCGTCACCGATATCGACGACGAGGGTGTCGAGGCGATCCTCCGTCGAAGCATGTTCTGCCGATTTCCGGGTGTTCGCCAAACCCTGCTCGGAGATGTCTGCAGCGACCACGCGGCCACCTTCGGCGAGCAACCGCAGCGCGGTGGCCTGCCCGATTCCAGATCCTGCGCCGGTGACGAGAATACGACGACCTTCGAAACGATTCATTGCTGTGTACCTTTCACGAAAACGAGTTGGCTGGCATTCCAGGCTCGGTGGCGCCGACACTCACAACTCACCCGCGAGAAACTTCAGGTACGGGAAATGCGCAGCACTGCAACAGGTGTGGCACTGCGAAATCTCGGCGAGGCAATGCTCGCCGAAGTGGCGAATGTCAGACGGATCCGGCCGGTGCGGCCAAGGCTCTTTCGATCCAGACAAGACCGGACGGGCGGCGGTCGATCGCCTTACGCCCACGTCGGAAAGTCGCTACGCCGAATCGGGCCGTGCGCAGTGCACGGCCGGAAGCGAGAGAACAGCGGCGTATGGACATCACAGGCACGGTAGCAGCGCCGGCACCACTCGCTCAACCGCGTCGTTTCGAGACCCGAATCATTCAGGTAATCAGATGTCACTTCTGGACAACTCGCTCGACTTAGGCGGCACTAACCTGGCGGCATCCCGAAAACCCGATCCAGGAGCACAGTCGATGACACATGCAGACGCCTCGCGCACAACAACTCCCCCGACGACCGTCCTACGGACCGCTGACCACAATCGCGGACTCAACGACGTTCTCGCGATCGTCGAAGCGATGGAGCGACCGAGCGATCACCTGCTGCGGATCACGGCTCGTTTGACGGAGTCGACCGACGATCCGACCTGGTCACGCCCGAATGTGACCGTACGCATGAATCTCGGGCCGGCCTTCGACGACGCTTCGCGCGTGTACACGGTGCGTTCCTACGATTCAGCGAGCGGATCGATCGTCGTCGATGTGGTCCTGCACGGACAGACCAGTCCGATGATGAGGTGGGCAGCAGCGTTGGCCGTCGGTGACACCTTCGGCCTCACCGGTCCGCGGCCACACTTCTTGATCCCTGATGTTCCTGGTCGACGTATCGCACTTTTTCTGGACGGCACCGCAATACCCGCGTTGCACTCGATCATCGAGCAGTTACCTACCGACGTCGTCGGAATCGGCTGGGTCACAACAGATGACGAGGTCGCCTTCGCTGAACTGCCCGCCCTCCCCGGCCTGGAGCTTCACCGCGTGAGCGCAGATCCCGCCGAGCCCGACGGCCCACTGGCGGTACGAGCACGCGAGCTCGCCAATCCCGCGAGCTACGTCGTGTGGGGCGCCGGTGAACGCAACGAGATGCGCGCAATCCGGAAGCACTTTCGATCGACCGTCGGACTCGACAAAAACGACGTCGCGATATTCGGATACTGGAAGGAGGGCGTCAGCAACACCGAAATCGACCTCCGTCGACGCGAGAACTACGAGCGCATCCTCGCCGACGGCGGAACCCTCACCGACATCGACGACCTGGCCATCGAGATCTGATTGCCTCACACCAGCCGACCTGACCGGCGGTGCACTGCGGTGATAAGTTCCTCTGTGCCAGCGGACCTCCACACAGGGGGTCAGGGAATCCGGTGTGAATCCGGAACTGACGCGCAGCGGTGAGGGTGACCGCCCGGGCTTACGCCACTGGATGAGAATCTGGGAAGGCGCTCGGGTGGGGCGATCTCGAGTCCGAATACCGGCTGGCAGCAGGGGTCAACAGGCGCCTGTTCACACGGTAACGGGCTCCGCGAACGAGCCCCTGCGAGAACGAGATTCCATGCGTCTGTCCAGACTTCGCCTACCCGCCGCCGCCGTCGCTGCCCTGTTGAGCGCGTCGTTGGTTGCCTGCTCCTCCGACGACAGTGCTGCCCGACAATCCAACTCTTCCGAACAATCGCGCGTGACAGTCCAGAACTGTGGCCGAGACGTCACGGTGGAGCGACCGATCGAACGGGCAATCGCGGTAAATCAACCTGCAGCAGAGATGCTGTTCGCGCTGGGAGTGCAGGACCGGATGGCCGGGTACGCCATGAGCGATGACGATGTCCTCCCCGAACTGCGCGAGGCGCGTGGTCAGGTCCAGGCGTTCGACACCGAGTTCCCGTCATTCGAAAGTGTCCTCGAACGCGAACCGGACATGGTCTACACGACGTTCAACTACACGTTCACCTCGGAGGGCATCGCCGACCGGATCAAGTTCACCGACCTCGGTGTCGCGACATATCAGTCACCCAGCGAGTGCACCGGTCAGGATGCCGAGCAGAGCAAGGCTCTCACGCTCGACGACTTGTACGACGAAATCGACGACGTGGCAACACTGTTCGATGTCAAGGACAAAGGTGTCGAGCTCACCGAGAGTTTGAAGGATCGCGCGGCCACCGCCACGGCGGCACTGGGAGCTGAGAACGTGACGCTGGCGTGGTGGTACGCAGCCACGAAGACTCCGTACTTCGCCGGGTGCTGCGGTGCACCGGGAATCATGACCGACGCGGTGGGTGCGAAGAACGCCTTCGACGACAACAAGCAGTACTGGCCCGAAATCGGTTGGGAGAGTGTCCTCGATCGAGACCCGACCGTGCTGGTGCTCGCAGATCTCGACCGCGGTGGAGACGGCGACAGTGCCGCAGACAAGATCGCGTTCCTCGAATCGGACCCGGTCGCCAGCAAGCTCACCGCAGTGAAGAACAAGCGTTACATCATCCTCGAGGGAACGACGATGGATCCCTCGATCCGCAATGTCGGTGGCATCGAACAGCTCTCCGACGGGCTGCGCCAGTTGGGTGTGGTCTAGATGTCCGCGCAGATCAGTGAACTGGTGCGTCGGTGGGACGACCAGCAGGCGGCATACATCGCCGACCGCGAGAAGCGCTTCGACGTGATTCTCGACGTTCTCGAATTGCAGTACGCGCACACCCCGTTCACGGTCGTCGATCTGGCCTGCGGGCCGGGTTCACTGAGCGCCCGGATTCTCGAGAAGTTCGAGCATGCGAGCGTTGTGGGGATCGATTACGACCCGATGCTGCTGGAGCTCGCCCGCCAGTCGTCGACGCGTTTCGGTGACCGACTGCAGCTGATCGACGCAGATCTGGCGGGAGCCGATTGGCCGAATTCGGTGGCTGCGCCGGTTCAGGCGATAGTGTCGACAACCGCGCTGCACTGGTTGCAACCGCAGCAGCTCGTCGAGGTGTATCGGCAGTGCCGCGAACTGCTGAGCCCTGCCGGCGTTCTGCTCAATGGTGATCACTTTCGCTTCGACGGCCGATCCCCCGTCATAAGCCGATGGGCGAACGCTCACGACGAGCAGACGCAACGCTCCGCCTTTGCTGCGGGCGCTCCCGAGTGGGACAGCTGGTGGGACGAGCTGCGGGCCACTCACGGCATCGGGGCACTGACCGACGAGCGTGAGCGTAGATTCGCCGGACGTGACGCCACCGCGCCCACAGCCGTCGACTTCCAGTTGGCGGCGCTCGCGCAAGCAGGTTTTCGGGAGTCGGGGACGGTCTGGCAACTGTTCGACGACTACGTGGTCTACGGCGTGAGATGACGACAAGAGTTCGGCTGCGTGACAACCCGACGACCGTCACCCTGCTGTGGGTGATCGGTGTTGTCACGCTGGCCGGATCAGCCGCGGTTGCCATCACGTTGGGGCCGGCCGGTCTGTCGGTCGGTGAGGTGGCTTCGATCGTCGTCGGCCATCTCGGCGGTACCGCGGCGGACGTCACCCCTATCCGTGACGGCATCGTGTGGGACCTCCGTCTGCCGCGCACCCTGCTCGCCGCGCTCTGCGGTGCCGGTCTCGGGCTGTGCGGTGCGATCATGCAATCGCTGCTTCGCAATCCGCTGGCCGATCCGTTTGTCCTCGGTATCTCGTCCGGCGCCTCGACCGGTGCCGTACTGATCGTGATCCTCGGAGTCGGGTCGGGAGTGATCGGCCTGTCGAGCGGCGCCTTCATCGGCGCGGTGATCTCCTTCGCCCTTGTGCTGCTGCTCGCCCATGCGGCCGGCGGCACGCCGGACCGGGTGATCCTGGCCGGTGTCGCCGCGACCCAACTGTTCTCCGCGCTCACCTCGTTCATCGTCATCACCTCGGCCGATCCCGAGCAGACCCGCGGCGTGATGTTCTGGCTCCTGGGCTCACTCGGCGGCGCCGACTGGCTCGACGTCGCACTCTGCGCTGCGGTGGTCGCAGTCGGCCTCGTGGTCTGTCTGACTCACTCCCGCGCACTCGACGCCTTTGCCTTCGGCGAGGACGCGGCGTCGTCGCTGGGGGTGAACGTGTGGCGGGTGCGTGTGACCCTGTTGTTGGCAACAGCCTTGATGACCGCGGTGATCGTGAGCGTCGCAGGTGCCATCGGCTTCGTGGGCCTGGTCCTCCCGCACGCGGCGCGGGCTCTCGTCGGTTCGAACCACCGCCGACTCCTGCCCGCGTCCGCACTGATCGGCTCCATCTTCCTTGTCTGGGTCGACGCTGTGGCACGCACAGCCATTGCGCCGCAGGAACTCCCGGCCGGTGTGGTGACCGCGCTGGTCGGTGTGCCTGCGTTTGCCGTCATCCTCTGGAGACGGAAGGCCACGCCATGACACTCGAAGCTACCGGCGTCAGTTGGCGGGTCGGCGGGGCGCTCATAGTCGACGACCTCGACGTCTCGCCTACAACCGGAAGTACGGTGGGGCTTCTCGGCCCCAACGGTTCGGGGAAATCGACGCTGCTGAAACTGCTTGCCGGGCACAATCGTCCGACATCCGGTGTCGTGACCCTGGACCGAACCCCGTTGTCCGACTGGAAACGCCGCGACATCGCGCGTCGGATCGCGACCGTTGATCAGCACAGCAACACCGAGATCGATCTGACGGTCGCGGAGGTAGTCGAACTCGGACGCACACCGCACCGCGGACTGTGGGGTGGGCAGTCGGATTCCGATCGCGACGCCGTCCGGGCAGCGATCGAACACACCGACCTCGCCGGCATGCTGGACCGGTCGTGGCACACCCTGTCCGGCGGGGAGCGCCAACGCGTCCAGATCGCGCGCGCCCTCGCTCAGGAACCTCACGAGTTGCTACTCGACGAGCCGACCAATCACCTGGACATCAACCATCAACTCGAATTGCTCGCGCTCGTGCGACGCCTCCCCACCACCACGATCATGGCATTGCACGATCTGAATCTGGCCGCCATGTTCTGCGATTCGATAGTGATGCTGAACCGGGGATCCATCGTTGCCCACGGAAGCCCGACCGAGGTCCTCACCGCCGACCTGATAGCCGAGGTCTACCAGGTCGACGCCGAGGTTCGCCTGGACGGTCCCGGCGGAGTACCTACCGTGCGATACCTTCCGCCCGGCTCGAACTAGACGCACGCGGAACTGTCATTCACGCGAGAGCATCGCCACTGCTTCGCGTTCGAGGTCGACGTACGGTTCACCACTGACGTCGATGGCCACCCGGTTGAGCGTTCCACCCGTGAACGCCCAAGGTGACGTACCCGGGTAGTCGTCGGTTACGGGCTCCCCGCTGTCACGGCCTGCATTGAGCCCTTCGCCGCCACCGATGCTGAACTTGCCTGGCTGAGTGCGGATTCTGCCCTCACCGACTTTCCGATCGCCGTAGTAGAGGCCGAGCACCCCGTGCGCAGTGCCCGGCGGATCCTCGCCTTCCTTCTCGAAAGTTGCTGCCAAGATCATATTTTCGCCGATCGGAAGGTCTTCGGTGGCATCGATCTTCTGCTGTTCACTGCCGAGGAAGTTGTACACGTAATGCAGGCGGTTGTCCTTGACGTACAGCGAATGCCCACCGAACCTGCCACCATGCGAGAAGAGCACACCGGTCGCACCTGGTTCGGCCAAATCGACAACTGCCCCGATCGAGAATGAACGATTACGAAGGTTGACGGCGACGGCTTCCGGTACCTCGGCTCCGCCCGGGCGGTAGACATACCGGTTTCGGGGCGGGGCCAACTGGGGGCGAGGCGTGGTGAGGAGTTCGACACCGGACCGATCGTCCAGTGGCAGAGCTTGATTGGCACCGGCCTCGTGGAACCACAACCCCACCAGCTCTGCCAGCCTGCCGGGTTCTTCATCCGCAAGGTTCCGGAGCTCGGCTCGGTCCAACTCTGTGTGGTAGAGCTCCCAGGTGTCTTCCGAGAAATGGCCCCACCCGCTCAGAGTCGGGTGCGTGGTGACGGCCTTCCAGCCGTCATGCCAAATTCCTCGTCCTCCGAGCATCGAATAGAACTGGGTGTGCTTGGCGGTGGGGATGTTGCCGGCATCGAAGCTGTACCGCATGCTCACGCCTTGAATCGGGTGCTGGGTGTACCCCTTCACCGTGTCAGGCAAGTCGACGCCGACGCAGTCGAGCAGAGTCGGGACGACGTCGATGGCGTGATGGTACTGATCTCGAATCTCGCCACGGGCATCGATGCCCTCCGGCCACGAGATGATGCATGGGTCGCAGGTTCCACCGTTGAACGAGTAACGCTTCCACATCTTGAAGGGCGTGTTGAACGCCATCGCCCACCCGTTGGGATAGTGGTTGTACGTCTCGGTGCTGCCCAACTCGTCCAGCTTCGCCAGGTTCTCGGCTAGGTCGTCGGGTACGCCGTTCGCAATCTTGTTCTCGTTGACAGATCCGTCGGGTCCGCCCTCACCGCTGGCACCGTTGTCGGAGACCACCACGATGATCGTGTTGTCGAGCTGCTCGATTTCTTCGAGGTACCCGAGCAGGCGTCCGATCTGATCGTCACAGTGCGAGAGGAAGCCCGCGTACACCTCCGCCATCCGTGAGAACAGTCGCTGCTCGTCAGCGGAGAGGGTGTCCCAGGGGCGGGTGAAATCCAGCGGCGGGAACGGTTCGCCGTCGGGCCCGGTGCGGGTCTCAGGAGTGCCTATCGGGTTGAGTGATGGCAGGGTCGTGTCTTTCGGGACAAGTCCCATTTCCTTCTGTCTGGCCAGAATCTCGTCCCGCATGGCTTCGTACCCTGCGTCGAACCTGCCTGCGTAGCGATCGGCCCATTCGCGGGGCGCGTGATGCGGAGCGTGTGCGCACCCGGGTGCGTAGTAGAGAAATACAGGCCGGTCCGGAGCTATCGACTTCACGTCACCGATGTATTCGAGCGCTCTGTCGGTGATATCGACGCTGAAGTGATACCCCTCTTCGGGCGTCGACGGCTGTTCGACGGGGTGGTTGTCGTGGACGAGATCGGGATACCACTGATTGGTCTCGGCGCCGAGAAAGCCGTAGAACCGCTCGAATCCGCGGCCGACCGGCCAATTCCGTTTCGTGGAAGCAAGATTCATCTCGTCTTCTGCGCACAGGTGCCATTTGCCGACCATCGCGGTGCTGAATCCCTGCTCGACCAGAACCTCGGCGAGCGTGGCACATTCGGGAGGGATGTGACCGTTTCCGCCGGGAAAACCGACCGCGCACTCGCTGATGCAGGCCATGCCGTTGGTCGTGTGGTTTCGCCCGGTGAGCAGACACGATCGCGTCGGGGAGCACAGCGCTGTGGTGTGCCACTGCCCGTACCGCAATCCGTTGCCCGCGATGCGGTCGATGTTCGGCGTCTCGATCGGTCCCCCGTAACAACCCAAGGCGCCGTATCCGACGTCGTCGAGAACGATGTAAAGAATATTCGGTGTGCCGGCGGCGGCCTTCGGCTGCTCGTACGGGCTCCAGTCGGGAATCGAATCGCGAATATCGAGGTTGACGACGCCTTTGAATGCGTTGGCCATGATCTGGCTCCTTGTAGGTCATCTGATTTCCAGCCTCTACGGCCGCATGGTGAATCGCATACCCCGATTGTGGTCACCGAACCGCTGTCGCCCGAAATGGGCGATGCCATTTTCGGCAGGAGATCCGAGTATGAGAGTGCCGGATTTGTCATCGACTCACTGGAAGCCAGGGACCACATGAGCAGTCAATTCGTTGAAGCCTCCACCTCCGACACCTGCGACCCGCTACCGAGCTGGCAAGACGGCCCGCCGAAGCAGGCCGTCCGGCAATTCGTCGAACGCGCGACGGCTGAGGGAAGTCCGGACGAAATCGCACCGGAAGACAGGATCGCAGTCTTCGACAACGACGGAACCCTGTGGTGTGAGAAGCCGATGCCGATCCAACTCGACTTCATCCTGCGCCGCCTCGTCGAGATGACCGCCCAGGATCCGTCTCTTCGCAACCGTCAACCGTGGCAGGCTGCGTTCGAAAAGGACTACTCCTGGTTGAACGAAGTGATCTCGAAGCACTATCGCGGCGACGACAGCGCACTGAAGGTACTCGCGGCCGGTGTCCTGGCGGCATTCGCCGAAGTCACAGTCGACGAATTCGAAACCCACGCCGATACTTACCTGCGCACTGCTTCGCATCCCACTCTCGATCGCAAATATTTGCACTGCAGCTATTCGCCCATGGTGGAGTTGCTCGATTACCTTGCGGCCAAAGGCTTCTCCAACTACATAGTCTCTGGCGGCGGACGTGATTTCATGCGGCCGATCAGTCAGGAGGTCTACGGCATCCCCCGAGATCGCGTCATCGGCAGCGGCGTGGCATTGACGTGGAAGGACGACGGCCACAGCGGCACGATCCTTCGTCAGCCCCAAACCGATGTCGTCGACGACGGGCCGGCCAAGCCCGTACAGATCTGGAACCGAATCGGCCGACGACCTGTCATCGCGGCCGGAAACAGCAACGGTGACCTACCTATGTTGAAGTTCGCCGAACACCCGAACGTTCCGGCACTTCGCCTTCTGGTGCTCCATGACGATCCGGAACGCGAGTTCGACTACGTGGACGGGGCCGAGCACGCACTCGACGTCTCGCGCGCAAACGGGTGGACGGTGGTGAGCATCAAGAACGACTGGAAGACAGTCTTCGAACGATTCGCCGAATGACAGTATTGATACGTGACCCTCGATGATGTCGCCGACGAACTCTACGGCCTCGACCCCGGCGAGTTCGTAGAGGCGCGTACAAAGCATGTGAAGGCTGCCCGGGACGACAACGACCGCACACTGGCCGCAGAGATCGGAAAACTTCGGAAGCCGACCACCGTGGGGTGGTTGGTCAATCTCATCTCGCGCGATGCACCAGAGGATCTGGATGCACTTCTCGCGCTTGGCGAATCGCTACGCGACGCTCAACGCCATCTCTCGGGCCCGGACTTGCGACGGCTGACGACACAGAGGCAGCAGGTGGTGCGGAGTCTCGCCCACAAATCCGGTGAGATCGCCGCCTCGCGGGGAAAGAGCGTCGGCGAGGATTCGTTGCGCGATGTCGCGCAGACTCTCAATGCCGCCCTGGCCGATGAGGAGACTGCCGCGCAGGTTCGACTCGGACGGGTCGTGACCGCCGCGAGTTACAGCGGTTTCGGGCCGGTGGGACTTGCTGTAGTGGAGGAGGATTCTGCACAAGACGCCCCTGCGATCCACACCGAAGAACACGCTCCGGCCAAGTCCACTGCTCCGGATCGCAAGGCCGAACAAGCCAAGGCGAAAGCAGAATTGAAGGAAGCCAGGGCAGGCGTCGAGAAGATCCGACGACGGGTCAAGGCCGAGACCGCCCAGTTCGAGGATGCCAGGTCAAAGCTGTCCGACCTCGACCGTCGCATCGAAGAACTCCGCGCCGAACTCGAGCACGCAGAACAAGAACGACAGTTCGCCAAGAACACCGAGAAGGCTGCCCGCGTCGCAGTTCGAGAGTCCGAGGAGGAACTTCGCGAGGCCGAGTGGCGGGTCGACGAAGCAGAAGAGGCCCTCGACGAGATGGAATGAGTTGTACGTTCGGAGATCTTGACCTCTACAGCAGTTCAGGTTCTAGCGTGATTTCATGACATTCACCCGAATCGAACTCGACTACCTGGCCACACAGACTCTCGGTCGCCTCGCGACGGTTCAACGGAACGGAACGCTGCAAGTCAGTCCGGTCGGGTTCCACTACAACCCGGATACAGCCACGATCGACATCAGCGGTTACAACATGACGGGCAGCCGTAAGTTTCACAATGTCGCAGACAACGGTCGGGTCGCGTTCGTCGTGGACGACATCGCATCCGTAGATCCATGGCAGGTCAGGTGCGTCGAAATCCGTGGCCGGGCAGAGGCTTTGGATACTACAGGTGCTGCTGCACATGGTCTCGACGCACCGATCATCCGTATCCACCCCGAACGCATCATCAGCTTCGGCCTCGACGACAAAGAACTGGACGTCCACCAGTTGGTCGTGAACGGACGTGACGTCGGAAGGCGCGAGTCGAATTGATCAGCCTGCGGCGGCTTCGAGCTCACTCAAGGATTCCTCGAGATGGCCGAGGAGCCGCTGCAAGTGCGGAACATTGCGGCGGCAGCCGACGAGCCCGAACTGCATGGTGTCCGCGTAGCCGATGACGGTGATGTTCATCGCCTGCCCGTCCAACGGAATCGATGCCGGGTAACAGCTCTCGAGTTTCGCGCCATTCCAATAGCGCGTCGTTGTCGGGCCGGGGACGTTGGAAATCACCAGATTGAAGACTGGACGCCCAGTGATCAGTCGGGATGAACCAGGGATCAGCGGCAGCCCGAGACCCGCGACGTTCAATGCACTGAGCGCCGTGATCTGCAGGGGCGTCAGGCCCGACATCAGGGACTTGGCGCTACTCATCGAGTCGTGAACTCTCTGAAGTCGGGCCGCCGGATCTGCCAATTCGGTTGCCAGATCACACAACACCGCACCCACGGCATTGCCGGAAGCCTCACCCTCTTCGCCTTTGCGAAGGGATACCGGCACCATCGCGATCAACGGTTTGTCCGGCAACTCGTCCAGTTCGATCAGGTATCGCCGTAGCGCACCCGCGCACATTGCCAACACCGCATCGTTGAGCGTCACGTCTGCAACGCAGCTGACCTTGCGCAGGCGCTCGATCGGCCACGACTGCGCGGCGACACGCCTCGCTCCGGTGATCGGGACGTTGAAGATCGATTTCGGAGCAGCAAACGGCAACGGTGCGACGTGGTCCTTCACTGCCGAGGCAGCAGCGTTCACTATCGCAGGGCCGACCCCGACCACATCTTGCACAGTCTCGATCACGGAGCCCACCCGCCTCTGCAGGTCCAGCCCGCGACCGGCACGAACCCGCCCCGAAGAAGGTCGTTGCGCCCATGGAGGCATCGAATGTCGATCGTGCGGATCCGACGAGAGGCTGCGGTACCACGCCTGAACAGCAGACACACCATCCATGAGCGCGTGGTGCGTCTTCATGTACACGGCAACTCGGCCGTCGGCGAGACCTTCGATCACGTACGCCTCCCACAGCGGCCGATGCCGATCGAGCAGCGTGCCGTGGAGCATGGAGGTCAGCTCGAGCAACTCGCGGACTCGACCCGGCTTGGGCAGCGCGAGCAACCGGACGTGATACTCGAGATCGACGTCTGCGTCCTCCGTCCAACGCACCGGCGCGAAGTTCGACAAGAACTGCACCGGCTTGCGACGGAAGAGGGGCCGAATCGAGTCGACGTCGGTGAGCGAACGGTAGAGCGACCTGGCGAATTCGCCGTCGTCCCCTTCCGGCGGAACGAAAAGCGACAGGCCACCGACGTGCATGGGATGCTCCCGTGACTCCATCAGAAGGAACATCGAGTCGAGCGGCAGCATCAGCGTCATGGCGATCCGTTCTCTCGGGCAGCTGCCCGGAGTACCGATCAGCCGCTGTTCGACAAAGTTACTCGCCCTGACTTCCCTCATTGGCGACTCCGACAAAACATTGCCCCCTCGATTCGACAGGAGTCCGATATTCCCGTCGACGAACGCCTTTTCGGGTCGAAGCACCTCACAGCGATTCGCGGGTGAATGACGAGACACAGAGCACTGCAACAAATTTCAATCCTCACAGCCGCAAGTAGTAGCGGAGGCGATCGCAGTAATACTTTTGTCGGAATTGTTTCAAATTGTCTGTACATCCAAGTCACACGTGACTACCGTCACTCATCATCACAATCCCGACTGGTCGGTTGTACCCAAAGGAGAAATACATGTCCCGACGTTCGACGTCGCGTGGGCTTTTCGGCGCACTCGCCACCGCAACTGTGTTCGCCACCGCCGCTGCGGTGGGAAGCTTGTCAGCAAGCATTGCAGGAGCCGCCCCGGCAGCGGAGATCCCCTTCGGCGGTTGGGATTCATGTCCGATCGACAATCCCGAGACCAGCACCTGTATGGACGTCACGGTCACCGGCGGAAACATGAAGATCGGCAAGCTTTCCGTCAGCATTCCCGCCGGGGCGATGCGCATCGCAGGCGGAGTTGCATACCGGGAGAATCCAGAGGCTGAATTCGGATTCGACCAAGTATTCATCCCACCCAACGACAACAGTCGGGGGATCTACGCCAAACCCATCGACATCCCCGGGGGCGCACTCGGAATCGACCTGCCATTCAACAATCTCTTCGGACTGAACAAGGCTTCGGCCACCGTAGAGTCGACGTCTGCACTCCCCACCGTGGACGCATTTCAGCTTGGTGTGAAGCTACCCGTCAAATTGAAGATCGCGAACCCACTCCTCGGCGGCAAATGCTACCTGGGCTCGGACAACAACCCCGTCCAACTCAACTTGGATGTGACCGAATACGGTGTCCTCGAGGAGGTTCCAGGTTTCCCGGATACTGCCGTCGTTCGAAACACCGGGCACACCGGACAGCCCTTCGCGGTCCCGACAGCTTCCGGATGTGGCCCGTTCGGCGTTCTGAATCCAATCGTCAACTGGCGCGCCGGGCTTCCCTCGTCCACCACGTCCAACTCCCTCGCCACGACGAGTGACGTCTACAACATCGGTGCCGACAGCCTCAGGCCCCAGCCGGCAGGCTCACCCGAACCCGCTGCCGTCGTTGCCGAACGTAGTGCCAACTAGCAATCCAACCCACTGCCACAGAACCGTCATCGACGACAGATTGCCACCTCGAAACGGAGTTCACTTGTCCATGCGCACAATACGATTCAGAGCCGCGCTCGCCGTCGTCGCAGCGGGAGTCCTCACTCTCGGGGCGGTGTCAACCGCGACGGCGGCCCCGCTGCCCAATGCGCCGTTCGGGGGCTGGGGAAAATGCCCGATAGCCAATCCGGAGACAAGCACCTGTGTCGATGTCGTCGTCAAAGGCGGCGAAATGAACATCAACGGGCTCAAAGTACCGATTCCTTCCGGCTCGTTGAATATCGCCGGCGGTGTCGCCTATCGCGAGAACCCCGACGCTGAATTCGGGTTCGACCAGATCTTCATTCCTCCCACTGACGGCACCAAAGGCGTCTATTCCACCCCCATCGAGGTACCAGGAGGAATCTTCGGGCTCGGTATACCGTTCCCCGGCGGCTTGACCACCATCAAGGCAACAGTCGAACCGGTCGCGTTGCCAACAGTCGACGCATTCCAACTCGGTGTCACACTTCCGGCAAGATTGAAGATCTCCAACCCCTTGCTGGGCGGCAACTGCTATCTGGGTTCTGCGAGCAACCCGATCATGTTCAAACTCGGAGTGTCCGAAAATGGTGTCCTGGAGGAAGTTCCAGGATTTCCGGATACCGCCGCCGTCAGAAACGTGACGCACGCCGACCAGACGTTCGCGGTACCGGGCGCATCTGGATGTGGACTGTTCGGCGCATTGAATTGGGCAGTCAATCTTCGCGCCAACGTTCCGTCTTCGAGTGGTCACAACTCGTTGACCACCACAAGCGATGTGTTCAACATCGGCGCCGACAGCCTGCGGACGCAGTAGAGCAAGCACCGGCGACTCACGAAGTATCACCGACAACAAGGAGATATCGATGACCCATGCAGTTCGCCGCACCACCATCGTCACAGCTGCCGCCGCAGCCGCGATTGCGGTCGCAGCCGGCACCGCTCTGGCTTCGACCGTCGTCACTCCAGCGGGTCAAGCCGTGACTGCTTCGAGCAGCAATCTCAGTATCAAGACAGGAACGATCACACTTACCTGCTCCAGTACGACGGGCTCCGGGACCATCCCATCCGCGCCGGGTAATTCCAACACCGGCACCGGCGGAGTCAACGTCAATATCGGCACCCCCAGCCTGACCGGGTGCAAGGCTAACGGCCTACCCGCTGTGGTCACGACCTCCGGCTCCTGGCTATTGAACGTCTCGGCAGACACCGGATCGGCTCAGGGATCCCTGGTCATTCCTGCAGGAGGCGCAGTCGTCACGATGCCCGGATCAACATGCACAGTCACCGTCGGGGCCAGCACTGTCGGACCGCTGCCATTCGATATTCCCAACCAGCGCGTCGTGGCAAGCAACACCGGCACCGTGAACTACACACGCACCGGCACCGGACCCGTCTGCCCCGCCGCAGCCACTGGCACGGCAACAATGTCGGGCACACTGCAGTTCGCATCGGCCACACCGATCAACGTGACACCGTGACGATCGACAGCTAGACAATAGGGCTCGTTGGGGGATCGACGCTTCCGTCGGTCCTCCAACGAACGTCCTGTGGACCGGGTCCGCACACGATCGCCTTCGGTTTCGCCACGAAGCGGACCGGCGCATTATCCATCTGCTGCTTCGGTGGCGTCGAGTAACGCGTCAAGGGCGCGGTGGAGCTCGGCGAGTTCCCGCCCTCCGGTTTTCGTCAGCACTTCCGTATTCTTTGCATCCAATTGGCGGACAATGTCTTTAGCGAGCTCTATGACTCGTTTGCCCTCGTCACTGAGATCGAGGCGAACGGCTCGCGCATCGCGTCTATCGCGTTCACTGACAACAAACCCGCTCTTCTCCAACGCTCGCACGAGCTTGGATATGTAGATTCGCTGCAATCCTGTGTGCGCTGAGAGTTCTCGCTGACTCGGCCTCTCCCCCGCACTCACCAGACCATGCAGAGACGCGAGCACTGAATACTGGGCGTGAGTCAACCCCAGGTGCGCGATCGCTCGGTCAACCCCCGCCCGCCAGCGCAAGCCAAGGTGCCACACCAGCGACCCTGTCGTCCATGTTTCTCGATCTTGCATACAAATAGAATACATGGCTACTATCTCAATTAGAGTATATGGAAACTATTTGAGGAGTCGCAATGCCCACAATTCCCGTGCTCGACTCGACCATGGCCTACCGCTCGCGCGGTGAAGGAACACCCTTCGTACTCATCCACGGAAACCCCACATCCTCGCACTTGTGGCGAAACATCCTGCCGCAGATAGGAAATCTAGGCCGCGCACTTGCCCCTGACCTCATCGGAATGGGGCAGTCAGGCAAACCGCCAATCAACTATGGCTTCCTCGACACCGCCCGCTACCTCGACGCCTGGTTCGACCAGATGGAACTCGACGACGTCGTACTCGTCGGACACGACTGGGGCGGGGCACTTGCACTGGACTGGGCTGCCCGCCACCCCGATCGCGTCCGAGGTGTGGCCTTCTTCGAAACGATCCTTCGTCCGATGACCTGGGACGAACACTTCCCGGGAGAGGCACGGGCACGGGTGGAAGCTCTGAGGGACTCCGACACAGGAGAGACGAAGGTACTCGACGAGAACTTCTTTCTCGAAATAGCGCTTCACAGAACGGTTCTCGGTGAAATGACCGAAACCGATGCCGAGGCCTATCGCTCCCCTTATCCGTCACGAGAGAGTCGCCGACCCCTTCTCGAGTGGCCACGATCCTTCCCCATCGAAGGAACTCCCGGTGACGTGAATGCACGTGTGGCGGCGTACAGCGATTGGCTCGCAGAAAGCACCGACGTACCCAAACTTCTTCTCACCTTCAGCGGCCCCGCAGAACTTCTCATGATCGGACCTGACGAAGTCACGTGGAGCCGATCGAATATCGCAAATCTCGAGGTGGAACAGTGCGGTCCCGCAGGACATCTCGCCCCCGAGGATCAGCCTGCGGCCATCGCGGCGGCGATCACCGAATGGACAGAGCGGCAACACTGTTTCAACCGCGAGTGACGTGGGACCGTCGCCAAGTACTCTGAGCGCCGGTTTCCCCGACCCATGCGGTAGCGATCCAGACGATGCTCCGAAATATGGGACCGACACCACCTCCGCCGGATTTGTCCGATATAACTAACTGGCGAGTACGCCGGTTGGGACGAGGTCGAGAACGAGGGGGCGTGTGTGGTGAACGAGGACGGGTTGGGGCGAACGTCAGGATCGGGGGCTCCACACCGGGTGGGCGGCTTTCTCTATCACCGCAACGGCGACCGGTGGGAGTGGTCGGACGAAGTTGCACGGATTCACGGATACGAACCCGACCAAGTAGCTCCGACGACAGAATTGATGCTCTCGCACAAGCATCCCGACGACCGAAGACACGTTGCCCAGACACTGCACGCCATCCGCACTTCAGGCGGACCGTTCAGCAGCCGCCACCGCATCATCGACACTGCAGGGGATACTCACTCGGTAATCGTCGTCGGCGACAGCGTCGTGGACGAGTCGGGTGCCGTGGTCGGCAGCTCAGGCTTCTACATCGACGTCACCGAAACCCTCGACAGCACGGTGAAAGCGTCTGTCGACGTGCTGGTCAACGAAATCACCGCTTCTCGCGGAGTAATCGAGCAAGCCAAAGGCATGCTCATGGTGATCTACGGCATTTCGGCCGATCGCGCCTTCGACATACTCGTGTGGCGTTCTCAAGAGACCAACGTGAAACTCCGGGATGTTGCCGAGCAGTTGATAGTTCGAACGCTTGACGACTTCCGGGTCCCGACACTACTGCGGACCCGATTCGATCACGTGCTGTTACAGGGTTGAATGACAACAGGGTTGAGGGATCTGCTCAAGGCGGTTCCCGTGGCTGGCTGCTCAACCTCGAGGAACCTCGCCCGCATTGATTCCGGGACGGTCCGATGCGGCCTATCCCCGTTGTTACCCAACGCGGAGTAAAAGGAAACTACTCGTCGTCAGACTTCTCGCCGGAGGTCTCCTCGACCAGTTCAGGCGCCTGTTCTCGCGTTGCCATTCCCCCGTCGCCGCCCTTGTCCACGGGTCCTGGGTGCCCACCCTTGGGCGACTGGTCGTTGTCGTCTTTGTCGGTCATGCGATCGTCCTCATCATCTCGTCGTCTCAGTCCTGGAGCCGGTGCAAAGAGACCGGGACCCAGCTCCATCTCAATCTAACGCGCTCAGGGCTTCTCGCAACCCTCACCGATTTTGTTTGCATTTCAGTGCTTTCGGGCAGGTGACTGCGAACAGCATTTCCACGATGAGAGGTCGATCCCAGTGCGCGCAGTGACTTGGCAAGGCAAACGGAAAGTAAGCGTCGATACGGTTCCGGACCCGAAGATCGTCGAACCCACCGACGCGATCATCAAGGTCACCACGACTAATATCTGCGGATCCGATCTGCACCTGTACGAGACTCTGGGTGCGTTCATGAATGCCGGCGACATTCTCGGCCATGAACCGATGGGAATCGTCGAAGAAGTCGGTTCGGAAGTCACGAATCTCGAGATAGGTGACCGCGTCGTGATTCCGTTCCAGATCTCGTGTGGCAACTGTTTCATGTGCGATTCGAGCCTCTACACACAGTGCGAGACGACGCAGGTCCGCGATCAGGGAACGGGCGCAGCATTGTTCGGCTTCTCCGAACTCTACGGCTCGGTGCCAGGCGGGCAGGCTGAGTACCTCCGAGTACCGCAAGCACATTTCACACACATCAAAGTTCCCGAAGGTCCCGCGGATTCCCGATTCGTCTACCTCTCCGACGTGCTCCCCACAGCCTGGCAGTCGGTCGAATACGCCGACATCCCGCCGGGTGGGTCCGTGACAATCCTCGGCCTCGGACCGATCGGTGACATGGCGGCTCGTATCGCCCACCACAAGGGGTTTCGAGTAATCGGTGTGGACCGTGTACCCGAACGCCTTGCGCGGCTTGCCGAACGCGGTATCGAGACCCTCAACCTGGACGACTACGGCAGCAAGATCGGCGATGCCATCAGAGACGCGACAAACGGCCGCGGAACCGATTCGGTGATCGACGCTGTCGGTATGGAAGCGCACGGGTCTCCGATCGGAAAGCTCGCGCAGCAGTTCGTCGGACTCCTTCCCGATGCTCTTGCCGCGCCTGCGATGCGTAACGCAGGAATCGATCGCCTTGGCGCTGTCTATTCGGCCATCGACATCGTTCGGCGCGGCGGAACCATTTCTTTGATCGGTGTCTACGGCGGAATGGTTGATCCGCTGCCGCTGATGACCATGTTCGACAAGCAGATTCAGCTCAGGATGGGCCAGGCGAACGTCAAGAAGTGGGTAGAGGACATCATGCCCCTGCTCACTGACGACGACCCACTCGGTGTCGACACCTTTTCCACCCATCAGCTGCCGCTCGATCAGGCGCCACACGCCTACGAGATCTTCCAGAAGAAGCAGGAAGGCGCGGTCAAGATCCAACTGAAACCGCACCTGTAGTTCAACGCCGATCAGGTCGACGGTTCATCCGCCACGTCCGCATCTTGTTCGCGAAACCACCGATAGTCATACTCACCTCACACACGCTCGACAGAAAGAACCTGAAACCGAAATGGCTCGCGAACTTACCGTCTCCGACAGCATCGTCGTCAGCTCCGACGCGCTTTCCCTCTACGAGGTCATTAGCGATCCCACTCGTATGGGTGCCTGGAGTCCCGAAAACATAGGCGCAACCTTGCGGGGAGACCGCGAAAGCGCTTTCCTGGGCATGGAGTTCGACGGGCACAACAAGCGTGGGCGCGCGCAGTGGACCACGCGATGCACAGTCACCGCTGCCGAGGCCGGGAAGCTCTTCGAATTCCGTGTTCACAAGATCGGCCTCAGTACTCCCCGGATCCCCGCCTCTATCGCAACCTGGCAGTACCGATTCTCGCCGGTGCCCGACGGAACCCGAGTTACCGAAACGTGGACCGACGACAGGCGCGGCTGGCCGGACTTCGCCGCCGACATGTTCGACAAAATTGCCACCGGAGGAAAAACCTTCGCCGACTTTCAGCGCGGCAACATCCGCAAGACGCTCCTGAACCTCAAGAACGCAGTTGAGCAGGAGGTTTCCGGAATCGAAGGTAACGTCGGCTGACTGGCCGACACCATTTGTGGCAGTTTCTGCCACTTTTGGTACAGTGCGGATATGGCAACAGCCCGCCGCACTGCACTACTTCTCCGCGTCTCGCAGAGTTGTGCTGCCGCTTTCGTCCAACGCGGCGACACTTCGACGACCATCGCGGAGCTCGCCGAGCGGGCAGAAATCTCCGAGCGAACGTTCTACCGTTGCTTCGCCACCAAAGAGGAGAGCATCTGGCCGATGCTCGACGAGGGAAACCGCAGTCTGGCCGCCGCACTCAGCGCGCAAGCCCGCGAATTCGGGCTCGCAGCGGCTGTGAAGAATGCCTTTATCGCATCGGTCGGCGAGTCTTTCGAGCCGATGACCCGGTCACTGATGCCCATCATCTTCGGCGATGCGGCACTCCGGAGAGTTTGGGAATCAGCAACTTTCGAGACGATGGAACTGATTCGCCCAGAAGTCGCACGCCTGATCGACCGTCCGGAAACCTCGCTAGACACCACAGCGGCTTCGGGCCAGGCAACACTTGCGGTAGTCGCCGCACTGCGTGAGATGGCAGACCTCCGGACGCCCGCACCCGAGGCCATCACCCGCGCGCTCGGGGCGTTCTCGAAGCCATATCTCGCAACACCTACAGGTAAGGAACAATCATGACTCAGGATCTCTCCGGAAAAATCGTTCTCGTCACCGGCGGCGCACGCGGCCTGGGCGAGGCGTTTGCCCGCGGCATCGTCGCGGGCAACGGCCGCGTCGTCATCGGCGACCTACTCGACGACGACGGTCGAGCAGTGGCCGAATCTCTCGGCGACGCAGCGCGTTACGTTCACCTCGACGTCACCGATCCAGCGTCTTGGAAGTCCGCCGCCGAGTACGCGGTATCCGAGTTCGGCGCGATCAACGGTTTGGTCAACAACGCCGGAATCTCGGCGTCCGGCCAGACAGTCGCCGAGGAACCACTCGAGACGTTCCAGCGCATCATCCAGATCAACCTGGTGTCCGTGCACACCGGCATCCACACAGTAGTGCCGTTCATGAAGGCAGCCGGCGGCGGATCCATCGTGAACATCTCCTCGGCCGCCGGCCTGATGGGCATGGCTCTGACCAGCGGTTACGGCGCAGCCAAGTGGGGCGTGCGTGGGCTGAGCAAGATCGCCGCCGTCGAACTCGGTCGCGACAAGATCCGGGTCAACTCGGTTCACCCCGGCATGGTCCTGACGCCCATGACTGCACCGACGGGTATCAGCCTCGAAGAGGGCGCATTCCCCAACAATCCGTATCGCCGTGTCGGTCGCCCGGAGGAGTTGGTCGGCGCGGTCACCTACCTGCTTTCCGACGATGCCTCGTACACAACGGGTTCCGAGATCGCCGTCGACGGCGGTTGGACTGCCGGCCCGTCGATCGAATACATCGCCGGCCAGTAACAGCCTTGCAGACTCACGTATGCAGAATTTGCGCGATGCCAAGTTGGAGGTCGCGCAAATTCACGGCCGGACCGAGGGTGTGGTGAGGAGGAGGGCCGGTAACAGCAATCAATGCCTCCTTCGCCGCACGCACGGCTGATGTCGGCTGGCGAACAATCTCCTCTACCAAATCCCGAACAGTCGACGCGAGCAGCTCGCCGTACACACACCGATTCGCCAAACCTGTTGTTACCGCGTCCGGTCCCTTCACCAGCCGTCCGGTGTAGTGCAGTTCAGCGGCCACAGCCGGTCCCACAACACGGACAAGGCGCGCCGCGAATGCCGGACTGGGTCGAATCCCGAGACGCGCAATAGGCATTCCGATTCTGGCGGAAGTCGCCACGACTCGAATATCGCACGCGAGTGCCAACTGACACCCTGCTCCAGCCGCCACGCCCGAAATCTGTGCGATGACAGGAACGGGACAAATTTCGATAGCGCGGAAGGCTGCCTCCATTTGCGCGAACGACTCCTCGACGTCCTCGGCACAGGCACCGACCCACTCGGTGACATCGGACCCGGCGCAGAAGGTATCGCCGACGCCGCGAAGGACGACAACACCGAGCGATGCGTGGGTCGAGACGCCAATGATCTGATGCGCGAGATCTTTCCAAGCATCACCGTTCAAAGCGTTTCGACGACGGCCTGTGCCGATCGTCACCGTCGCGATTGGGCCGTCGAACGTCACATCGACCATGCCGGAGTCGCGCCGGCTCGGCCTCATAGCAGAAACCATCGATGTCTTTCTCATCGGCGTGCTTCGCTGAGCCAACCGGTGACAACAGCGTTGTCCGCACCGAGAAGCGGTGGAGCCGAGTGACAGTTCTTCGTGACCTCCATGCCGTCCACAGAGAAGAACCGGAGTGGGGGTCCAGGAAGCGTTATCCGACCTAGGCTTTCGTGTTCGACTTCGACCATCAACCCCTGCGAACGAGTCTGTTCCCAGCGGTACACCTCGTCGATTCCACGAACACGTCCCGCCGGAATACCCGTACGGTCCAGCTCGAGCAGCAGCTCGTCCGTGCCATACTTCGAAAAAATGCTTTCGATAAGCTGGCGGACCGCCTTACTGTTTCGAACTCGTTCGGAGTTGTCTTCCATCCCGGGGGCATCTGGGGCCAACCCGAAGCCCGAGCAGAACCGCTTCCAAAGTCCTTCACTACCAACCGCAATCTGAACTACGCCGTCAGCTGTCGGAAAGAGCCCGTAGGGGCAGATCGACGGATGGTGATTCCCTTGTGCCTTACCAGTTTCACCAGCGACGGTAAATCGAGTTCCTTGGAAGGCGTGGATACCTACTATGCCGGCCAGCAAAGAGGTTCGTACCGTCTGCCCAACGCCGGTTCGCCCTCGCTCCTGCAGTGCCGCGAGTACACCGAATGCGCCGTACATCCCTGCCAGTAGGTCGGCTATCGGAGTTCCGACCTTTTGGAAGTCGTTGGGACCCGAACCTGTCAGCGACATCAGACCCGCCTCCCCTTGTGCGATTTGGTCGTACCCCGCACGTCCGCCTTCCGGTCCGTCGTGACCGAATCCGCTGATGGACAGCACGACGAGTCGCGGATTCAGCTCCGAAAGTCGTTCGGCGGTAAGCCCCAAACGATCGAGGACGCCGGTCCGAAAATTCTCCATCAGAACGTCGGCGCGTGAGACAAGGGATTCCAGTAGTGCAAGACCCTCTTCAGATTTCAGATCGAGTACGACTGACTTCTTGTTTCGATTCGTGGACAAGAAGTATGTCGATTCTCGCTGTGCACCTGCAGGTTCCATGAAAGGTGGCCCCCAGCCGCGCGTATCGTCGCCGGTACCGGGTGTCTCGATCTTGATGACCGTCGCCCCCAGGTCGCCGAACATCATTGAAGCGTGAGGTCCCGCGAGTGCGCGCGTGAGGTCTGCAACGACTATGCCTGCCAAGGGCCCTCTTCGAACATCGGATCCGGATTGTTCCGAAGATGATTCGACCGAATCGATGTCGTCGGTAACTGAGTTGAACATGTAACTTCCTGTCGATAGTCGATGTGGCGGTCGCGCTGTCAGGCAAGCGTCCGAGCAGGTTCCGGCACACGCAACCTGTGTAGGAAACCTGCTGCCAGCTCGGTTGCCTGGTGCGTTCCAGCAACGCCGTAGACGTGAAAATCCGGTCTGACCAGAACGACATCTGCGTCCTGATCGTCGAGCCAGCGCGTGTAGGTGAGGTCGACGTCGTCGACAACGGTCACGCCCGCCGATTCGGCACCTCCGAGCGCTACGAGGTCGATCCCCAACGTCGCCAAAGCTGTTCGCGTCGCCTCCGGAACTTCTCGCAGCGCGGCCGATGTGCGTGAAATCAAAGCCCCTGGCCCATCGAACGCATCGTCGAACTTGGCAACTTCGCCATCTCCGACTCGAACCTGACCTTGTAAAGCCAGACTGCCACCGGCAGTCCCGACATGTATCCCTGGGCCGAGCCCTGGTCGTGGCGGAGCAGGAGGCTTCATTCCCGCAGTCCAGTTCGCCACCATGCGGGCATCACGTTCAGCAGCTTGCTGAGGGTCGGACATGCAGATGACTTGACCTAGTTCGGTCGAGAACTGCACAAAAGCTTGTGCGTGCCTTAGTCGTTCTGTTCCATATGTATCGAGCAGGTGGTCGTCCGCTGCCGAACGCAACACCGCATCGAGCTTCCACGACAAATTCATCACGTCACGGACACCAGCACCCAGGCCTTGTCCGGCGAACGGCGGCATAAGATGCGCGGAATCGCCGGCGAGCAACACGCGTCCTTGTCGCCATCGCGTCGCCCAGCAAGCCTGAAACGTGTACACGGAATGCCGTTCAAGGATTGCATTGTCGGGGGTCAGCCCATACGGCTCGAGCAGTTCCCAGGCCGTGTCTTCGCGCTGAAGGGATTCTCGACTCTCTTCCGGCAGTCGCATGAACTCCCAGCGACGGCGGCCCGGACCACCGGGAACCATCGTGGAAGGGCGCCGGTAGTCGCAATTCTGCGCGGCAACGTTCGGAAAACTGGTTCCGCCCGAAGGTTTGACGTCCACAACCAACCAATCGTAGAAGTACCCCTCGTCGTGCCAGTCGATTTCGGCCCATTGACGAACGCGACTGTTCGCCCCGTCTGCACCGACAATCCACTGCGCATCGACGGCGACACACCTACCGCTGTCCACGGATTGGACGACTACTGTTGCCAGTGCCGAATTCTGCGTCAATGCCACCGCTTCCCACCCCCTCATCACCCGAATATTGGACAACCCGGCGACAATGGCGTCCAAGGCCTCTTCCAATGCGGGCTGGCTGAAGAAATAGGTGTTGTACCAACCGGATTCACCTTTACCACTCCAGTCGACCTCCACCAGTGTCCGCCCGTCACCGTTTCGCCACACATACATGTCGTCATAAGGTTCGGTTATCTCGGGAATGGTGTCCGGCGCCAGCCCGACCGACTGCAGGATTCGCGCGAAATCGGCGCAATGGGTTACTGCACGCGGCAGAGGGTATCCGACTTCATTTCGATCCACGACGACGACATCGTGGCCCTTCCGAGCGAGTTTGACGGCGAGAAGCTTCCCCACCGGCCCGAAACCGACGATCATCACGTCAGCAGCTATCCTCGTTGCTTCGGCGTTGACACTCTGCACAGCGAATTCCGTTCTGGTGAAATAGCTTTGATGTTGAGAACAAGGATCGGTTCGTTAATTCCTTTTGTCACGGATCAGGTCCCGGAAATCGGGACGAGCCGAAATTCTCGGTGCCGCCGGAAACGGGTGCACGACCCTGGCGGGCACCGAGACAACTGCCGTCACCACGGTGCTCGCGGCGGAGATACGTCCCGGTTTTCGGCTACGTAGAGCGACGGCAGGAAACGAGACAAAAATGTGAACTCGTCGTACGCGTGCTGCAGGAGTCCTTGACCGAACTCCACAGTTGCTTGTGCCGCAATCTGTTCCGCGGTTTGCCCGAGTGTCTCGAGATCGTGTCCGATGAAGAAGTGACTTCGCAGGGCCATCCCCCACTCGGTATCGCGAGCGATGTGCAGCAGCCTGCCGCCGAGCACGCGCCCGTCCGGGAGACGAGGTGGATTGTGGGTGACCCCCAATCGTCCGACAACCACTCCGGACACAGCGCCGGATTCTCTTGCTCTGGAATAGGCGTCTTCGTCGAAGAACTCGGACGGATCCCGAAATTGGATGACCAGATCATCGGCCGGCTGCCCCGAGAAGTATTCGGTGACGACGTG
>NZ_CAURKP010000050.1:0-31095 GCF_963525155.1 uncultured Rhodococcus sp. | reverse complement strand
GTACCGCGTCGAGTGCGTTCGCGAGCGCGATCGGATCTTCCTGGACCCACTTCGTCATCGCCGTGTCGATGTAGCCGGGTGCAATGGAGTTGACCCGAATACCCTTGTCGCCGAACTCCACTGCGAGAGACTCCGTGAGGTGCGCAACGGCAGCTTTCGACGTGCAGTATGCGCCTCTCCCCTTCCGCACACGCAGCGCAGACACCGAAGACATGTTGACGATGGCGCCGCCGGGACCGAGGTGACGTGCCGCCGCCTGAGCACCGTAGAGCACTCCTTCGACATTGACACTCAGCGTTGCGCCGATCTGCTCCGGGGTGATCTCCTCGGCCAGCGCAAACGGGAAGATACCCGCATTGTTGATCCAGAAATCGACCCGGCCGAACTCCTTCAACGCCAACTGCGCAAGCAATTCATGCTCGTCGGGCTTGGTGACGTCGACCCGAGCTCCGACGACGCGACCCGGCTTGTCCGCCAGTGCATTCGACTCCAGGTCCGTGTTGATTCGCGTGGCCGTGGCGAGCATCTGCTCTTCGTTGATGTCGGCGCCGACGACATGTACGCCACGTGTTGCCAGTCCTTCGGCGAACGTCGCACCCATTCCCTGGGCCGCACCGGTCACCACTGCGACCTTGCCTGCCAACTCCGGGTATACCGCCGACATCTGCGTCACTACGGTGCGGCCCGGGTTCGTCTGGTCAGAGCTTTCGGTCATGATGAACTTCTCCTACTGAATATTGTTGTGCAAGAAACATTTCGGTACTTCACGCGTGTTCGGACGCTCGGGGCGCGTCGTCACGGGAGACGGTGCGGCGGGCGATCTTCCACTCCTCACCGACCCGAACCACGTGATCTGTGACAGTTGTCATCCGCACCAGTCGCGAGTCTCCGCCGCGAGCGGTGGCAACGATCTGCAGGTATCCGTGCACTGTGAGAGCACTCTCGTCCACCGCCTCGACGACGAGATTGGTCAGAACGTGGCGATGCACCTCGTCGGCAGCTTCCGCCGCAGCGAAGAAGCGAGCAGCAAAAGCCGCAAGGGCGTCGAAACCGACCACGGGTTCCGGATAACTGGGGGAATGAAACTCACCGCCATCGGTGAATGTCTGCGCCCAATCCTGCTGGCGCCCAGAGTCTATGCAATGACTCTGGTGGCCGTACAGCTGGTGAATTGCGGCAACGTCCCCCGTTGCCACGACGCTGTAGTTGCTCATGAAGGTTCTCTCCGAACACGCTGCGCTGCATCCACCCGAAGGTTGTGCAGCTCCGTAAAGTGTGCGATAATCGCACACACTGTGCGATATGTTCAAAGCGTAGGTGGCATACCTCACAAACGTCAAGAAAGGGATTTGATGTCAGAGCTGAGCGAGGAACACCGGCCGCGCAAAAGTGCAGTTCAAGTGGACTCCAGCATGTCGAAAACGCTGCACCACGGACTCGAGATCCTGGAACTCCTGACGTCCTATCCGCACGGCTTGTCGGTCACCGACATCGCCGACGGTGTGGGAGTCCACCGAACCGTCGCACATCGGTTGATCCGCACGCTCGAGGCTCATCACCTGTGCCGCAAGGACTCCTTCAAGCGCGTCACTCTCGGCGCCGGCCTGGTCACCCTCGCCGAACCGGTGGAACAGGATTTGCGCACTCTCGCTCGCCCGATACTTCAAGAACTTGCCGAGGCCACCGAGGCGACAGCGCACCTGGTGGTCCGCGAGAGCGATACCGAAGTGCGCGCGCTGATGGTGGTCGAACCGCGCAGCGCCAAGGTTCACGTCGCGTTTCATCCAGGGCAGGTCGATCCGATCGACCGCGGCTCCGCCGGGCTTTCCATCCTTGCCTCACTCCCGCCGACGAGCGGGGAACGAGAGGAAGTGACGGCGGCACGCGCACGCGGCTACGCAGTGACCGTCGGCGAGGTCATCCCGTCCGTCCTGGGAATCTCGGCGGTGATCCCCGGCCGACGCCGCGACGCCATCTCCAGCCTCGGAATTTCCGTCTTCGACTCCGAGGACCAAGCAGCGCTGGGCGCCGAGGTCATGGCAGCGGCAAGAACCCTCGGCAGCATGTTGCGCTGATCCGAACACCAGTCGAGCCCCGGGAATACCCGGGGCTCGACTTTGTTGACTCCGAATGAGATAGTTGAACAATCAACTACCTGACATCAGCTTCACGGATACAAGGAGTACGACATGCCTGCTGTGACAGTCGAGAACATCTTGGCCCTGCCCCGTCTCGACGAGCCGGCAGAGTCAGCAGTCGACCGCCCCGTCAAGAGCATCACCACCGCACCGGTCGGATACGAAGGTGAAGGCTTTCCCGTGCACCGCGCCTTCGCCGGCATCGACCTCTCCGCCCTCGATCCCTTCATCCACATGGACCAGATGGGCGAGGTCAACTACGCACCCGGAGAACCCAAGGGCACACCGTGGCACCCGCACCGCGGCTTCGAAACCGTGACCTACATGATCGACGGCATCATGGAGCACCAGGACTCCAACGGTGGCGGTGGCATTATCGGCGGCGGCGACACCCAGTGGATGACCGCGGGTGGCGGCATCCTCCACATCGAAACTCCGCCGGAGCACCTCGTCCTCAGCGGCGGCCTTTTCCACGGCGTCCAACTGTGGGTCAACCTGCCTCGCGACAACAAGATGGCATCTCCGCGGTACCAGGACATCACCGGTAACAAGGTGGCCCTGCTTTCCTCGCCGGACGGCGGAGCCTTGGTACGCGTCATCGCCGGAGACATCGCCGGCCACGCCGGACCTGGTTCGACGTACACACCGATCGCGCTCTCCCACACGACTGTGGCCCCGGGTGCGAGCCTGACGCTTCCGTGGAACCCCGAGTTCAACGCGATCGTCTACGTGCTCGCCGGCGAAGGCACGGTCGGGGCCGAGCGTCGGCCCATTCGTGTCGGACAGACAGCTGTCTTCGGACGCGGTGACTCCATCACCGTCGCCGCCTCCGATCGCCAGGATTCACGGACCGAATCTCTCGAGGTATTCATCCTCGGCGGCAAACCGATTCGTGAGCCCATCGCGATGGCCGGGCCGTTCGTCATGAACACCAAGTCCGAGGTCATGCAGGCCTTCGAGGACTTCCAGGCCGGACGCCTGGGATCCATCCCGGCGGCACACGAGACGCTGAGCTGACATGTCGTCGGTAGTCGTCCAGCGAGCTGACGAACGTGCGCATCTCAACTACGGCTGGCTCACGGCGCGTCACAGTTTCCCCTTCGCCGGAAACTTCGATCACGCCGCGTACGCGCACGGACTTCTGTTGGTGAACAACGACGACATCATCGAAGCCGACTACGGTTTCGACACTCATCAGCACCGCGACACCGAGATCGTGACGTGGGTGCTCAGCGGATCTCTGGTTCACCAGGATTCCGCTGGGCACTCCGGGGTCATCCATCGCGGACTCGCGCAGAGAATGAGCGCCGGTACCGGAATCCTGCACTCCGAGCGCAACGATCGCTTCCGGGCCGACGGCTCACGTGTCACCGAGCCCGTTCACCTCGTCCAGATGTGGATACCCCCGGACGAATCCGGAGTGACTCCGAGCTATCAGGAACTCGACATCAACTCCGAACTCGACGGCGGTGGCCTGATCACCCTGGCGTCGGGGATGCCCGCGCATCGCGATCACAGCGCGATCAGCTTGCACAACAAACATGCGGCACTGCATGTTGCTCGCCTCGAGACCGGTGGGTCGGTATCTCTCCCGGATGCGCCGTACGTGCACGGCTTCATCGCCGGTGGCACTGTCGACGTCGAGGGAGTCGGATTGCTCGGTCCGGGAGATTCGTTGCGACTCAAGGATACTGGCGGTCAACGAGTCGAGGGAATCGGCGATGCGGAGATACTCGTGTGGGAGATGCACGCGTCGACGAACTGACGACACCACCGAGTACGCCCAATGTTCGGACTACACAGCAGGTTCGTCGTAGGGTGGATGCCGGTAGTGGCGGATCCCGATTGTGGTGGATCCCGGTGGTACAGAAGGAGGAGCCATGGCATCTGGTCGAGCACAGGCCCCACGGACGACACCGCACATCGATGTGCACCGCTCCGGCGATCGCTTGAAATCCCGCGTCTCCTGGCTGGATTCGAAACATTCGTTCTCGTTCGGACAGCACTACGATCCGGACAACACTCATCACGGATTGCTGCTCGTCAACAACGACGACACCGTACTGGCGGGAACCGGTTTCGACACCCATCCGCACAAGGACATGGAAATCGTGACCTGGGTGCTTCGCGGTTCGCTCGTGCACCAGGATTCCATCGGCCACACCGGCGTCATCTATCCGGGACTCGCCCAGCGCATGAGCGCCGGTACCGGAATCATGCACAGTGAGAAGAACGATTCGTGGCGTATCGGCGGCGAACAGCATTCCGACCCCGTGCATTTCATCCAGATGTGGGTGGTACCGGACGAAGGTGGACTGACCCCCGGTTACGAACAGCTCGAGATCGACGACGAACTGCTGCGCGGCGGTCTGATCCCGGTTGCCTCCGGGATGGAGCGCTACAAGGATCATTCGGCGATTCGCATCAACAACAAGAACGCCGCCATGCATGTCGCACGCATTCTGCCGGGCACCTCAGTGAATCTTCCGGGCGCACGGTTCCTGCACGTCTTCGTCGCGCAGGGCACTGCCGAGATGGAGGGCGTCGGCACACTGTACGAGGGCGATGCTGTCCGGTTGAGCGATTCGGGTGGCCAGCAGCTGACCTCCGACGCCGGGGCCGAAGTCCTCGTCTGGGAGATGCATTCACGTATCGGTGGTTGAGACCCGGTCTCGGCAGGACTCGGCGCGCTGGAGATACTCGACGGATGAGCATCGACAACTCCGCCGCGCCCGTCAAGAAGCTTGACCCACTCAACACATTGATGGGTGTGCGCGCCGTTTCGGTCGAGCCCGGGGACCTGGCCTTCGCGCAGGCCGTCGGCGAGCGATTCCACGATCACCGTGGCAAGACCGTGCTCGGTTCCATCGGCGTCATGATCGACGGTGCCATGGGTGGCGCGGTGTACTCGGGACTGACCTCGGGCCATCAGTCCGTGCTCGCGCAGGTCACGGTCAGTGCGGGCGCCGACATCCCCGACGTCGCGGACGTCGGTGCCACCGGAACACTCGTGCATCTCGACGACGGCGTCGGACTCGCATCCGGGCAACTTCGCGACGAGAACGGCACCCTTCTGGCAGTGATGGCCGGTCGCGCCATGGTGGTCTCGCGTCCCCCCGTCGTGGGAATCGACGACTACGTGGAGGGCGAGCCGCTGCCCGTCCCGACGCCGGAGAAGACAAGCAACCTGAGCGGGTTGTCCGGGTCCGACGTCGTCGAAGGAATCCGCGACGGCAAACTCGAACGCGGTCCACTCGCCGGTCTCCTCGATCTTGCTGTCGTCGACGTGACCCCGGGTTCCGTCGTCGGTGAGTTCGCACCCGTGGCCTGGATGGTCAACCCGTTGGGCGCCGTTCAGGGCGGTGTCCTCATCTCGGCAGTCGACGCCATCACTGGCCTGTCTGCCCAGACCCTGACCCGCGTCGACCAGGACTATCGCGTCCTCGACCACAAGATCGACTTCCTGCGCTCACCCGACATCGGCGGGCCGGTCTTGCGCGCCGAGGCCTCCGTGATTCGTGCCGGGCGCAGGCTCGCGCTGATCGAAACTCGCATCGTCGACGCCGGCGGACAGGTCTATGTGCGGGCCACTTCGAGCATTCAGATGCTCTCCCAGCAAGTTCACAGCGGATAACCAGTTCCGCACCAGGTCGCCCGTCCACCATTGAGACAACAGCCCACACAATGGAGGTACAGCGGCGTGAACAAAGACATCGAAGCGAGCAGGCTGCGCGTGAGCCGTCGGCGGGCTCTCGCCCTCGGCGGAACCATCAGTCTCGGCGGGCTCATCGCAGCGTGCTCCGGCAACAGTGGCACCGCCACGACGACTTCGGCTGCGGCTGCGTCGACGACAACCACTTCCGGCACCTCCGCCGCGGCCACGTCCGGTGACGCTGTCACCGCACTTCTGGCCAAAGCACCGCAGTGTGTCATGAGCAAGGAAGAGACGCAGGGTCCCTACTGGTTCGACGTCGACTCCATTCGCGGCGACATCCGCGAGGACCGTCCGGGCACCACGCTGCAGGTTGCGATGCGCGTGCAGGACAACAGCCAGTGCAACGTCGACGGCAGCATCGGCGCGGTCAGTAACGCCGTCGTCGAGATCTGGCACTGCGACGCCGGCGGCGTGTACTCCGGCTTCGAATCCGGTTCGCTGAGCGCCAACGGCGGCGGCGGTGGCGGCGGAACTCCCCCGGCCGGCGGGATGGGTGAACCTCCGTCAGGTGCACCCGGAGGCGGAATGGGCGAACCACCGTCAGGCGCCCCCGGCGGAATGGGCGGCGGCATGGGAGGGTCCGGTGAGACCTCCGACGGTTCGTACAGCGTCGGCGACACCGAAGCCACCACCACCGACGACGGTACCTATCTGCGCGGGGCGCAGACCACCGATGCAAACGGCATCGCACAGTTCACCACGATCTTCCCCGGCTGGTACATGGGCCGCACCACCCACATCCACGTCAAGGTTCACATCGACAAGAAGACGGTCCTCACGTCGCAGACCTTCTTCGACGAGACCCTTCTCGACGAGGTGTACTCGCAGTCCCCGTACAGCGAGCACACCGGTCGTGAGAACAACACGAACAACGCCAGTGACGGCATCTACGACGACACCGGCCTCATGACCGTCGAAAAGCAGTCGGACGGGTCCTACCTCGCCGTCATCAACCTGGGTATCGACGCCTGAGGTAGGAGCCCGGTCAGCTGCCGACGTATGCCGCGAGGTGCTTTCCCGTGAGGGTGGAGCCGTCGGCGACGAGCTCCTCGGGAGTGTCCTCGAAGACGATCCGACCGCCGTCGTGACCCGCACCAGGGCCGAGGTCGATGATCCAGTCTGCGTGTGCCATCACCGCTTGGTGGTGCTCGATCACGATGACTGACTTGCCGGAATCGACCAGTCGATCGAGCAGGCCGAGCAACTGCTCGACGTCGGCCAGGTGCAGTCCGGTGGTCGGCTCGTCGAGGACGTACACGCCGCCCTTCTCACCCAGGTGGGTTGCCAGCTTGATGCGCTGACGCTCACCGCCCGACAGCGTCGTCAATGGCTGGCCGATCGTGAGGTATCCGAGCCCCACGTCGACCAGTCGGACGAGGATCTTGTGCGCAGCGAGGGTCTTGGCCTCACCGTCGCCGAAGAACTCCTCGGCCTCGGCCACCGACATCGTGAGAACCTCGTTGATGTCCTTGCCACCGAATTTGTATTCGAGTACCTCGGCTTGGAAGCGCTTGCCCTCGCACTCCTCGCAGAGAGTGGCAACGCCGGCCATCATCGCCAGGTCGCTGTAGATGACGCCGTTGCCGTTGCACGTCGGGCAGGCGCCCTCGGAGTTGGCACTGAACAGCGCCGGCTTCACGCCGTTGGCCTTCGCGAATGCCTTGCGGATCGGGTCGAGCAGCCCCGTGTAAGTCGCCGGGTTGCTCCGACGCGAGCCGCGGATCGCACTCTGATCGACCGACACCACGTCTTCGCGTTTCGCGAGTGAGCCGTGGATCAGCGAACTCTTGCCCGACCCTGCCACACCGGTCACCACGACCAGTACGCCGAGCGGTACGTCGACGTCTACATCTTGGAGGTTGTGTGAGTTCGCTCCACGAATCTCGATTGCTCCGGTGGACTCCCGCACGGTCTCTTTGATTGCGGCCCGATCGTCGAAGTGACGGCCGGTTACGGTGTCGCTGGCACGAAGGCCCTCGACGGTGCCCTCGAAGCAGACGTTTCCGCCGGCGCTACCCGCACCCGGACCGAGGTCGACGATGTGGTCGGCGATCACGATCGTCTCCGGCTTGTGCTCGACCACGAGCACGGTGTTGCCCTTGTCGCGCAGGCGCAGCAGTAGGTCGTTCATCCTCGCGATGTCGTGCGGATGCAGGCCGGTGGTGGGCTCGTCGAAAACATACGTGATGTCGGTGAGCGAGGAACCCAGGTGACGAATCATCTTGGTGCGCTGAGCTTCACCGCCGGAGAGGGTTCCCGACGGCCGATCGAGACTGAGGTAGCCGAGTCCGATCTCCACGAACGAGTCGAGCGTTTCACCGAGCGTCGTGAGCAACGGCGCGACCGACGGTTCCTTCAGTCCGCTGACCCATTCCGCGAGATCGCTGATCTGCATCGAGCAGGCGTCGGCGATGTTGACGCCCTTGATCTTCGACGACCGCGCCCCCTCGCTCAGTCGCGTCCCGTCGCATTCGGGGCAGGTGGTGAACGTGATCGCCCGCTCGACGAAAGCCCGGATGTGGGGCTGCATCGCGTCGACGTCCTTGGCCAGGAACGACTTCTGAATCTGCGGAATCAGACCCGTGTACGTCAGGTTGATGCCTTCGACCTTGATCTTGGTCGGCTCTTTGTAGAGCAGATCGTTCAGTTCCTTCTTGGTGTACTTCTTGATCGGCTTGTCGGGATCGAAGAAACCGCAGCCGCGGTAGATCCGGCCGTACCAACCCTCCATGCTGTAACCGGGCACCGTGATCGCACTCTCGTTGAGCGACTTGGTGTCGTCGTACAACGCGGTCAGATCGAAATCGTTGACCGCCCCTCGTCCCTCACACCGCGGACACATGCCGCCGGTGATCTTGAAGCTGCGACGCTCTTTCGTCTGACGTCCGCCGCGTTCCATCGTGACCGCGCCTGCTCCGGAGATCGAGGCCACGTTGAACGAAAACGCCTGAGGCGAACCGATGTGAGGCTTTCCGAGACGGCTGAACAGGATGCGGAGCATCGCGTTGGCGTCGGTGGCGGTTCCGACGGTCGAGCGCGGGTCGACTCCCATCCGCTGCTGATCGACGATGATCGCGGTGGTCAGGCCGTCGAGAACATCGACGTCCGGCCGCGCGAGCGTCGGCATGAATCCTTGAACGAAAGCGCTGTAGGTCTCGTTGATCATCCGCTGCGATTCCGCGGCGATCGTACTGAACACCAGCGAACTCTTCCCCGAACCGGAGACGCCGGTGAATACCGTCAGCCTCCGCTTCGGGATCTCGACACTGATGTCTTCGAGGTTGTTCACCCGCGCGCCTTGCACGCGGATCAAATCGTGGCTGTCTGCGGTGTGCAAGGCAGTCATCGTGTCTCCATCTGTCAGTCGATCGCCGACGGTCTCAGCGCAGTTGACGGGCTCAGCGCAGTTCTTGAATACGGATCAGGTTTCCCGCTGGGTCCCGGACGGCGCAATCGCGAACGCCGTACGGCTGCTCGGTCGGTTCCTGGACGACGTCGATGTCGCCGGCCTGAAGTCGTTCGAACGTGTCGTCCAGATCTTTGGTGGCCAGGAGAAGTCCGCCGTAGGTGCCCTTGGCCATCATCTCGATGATGGTGCGGCGCTCCTCGTCGGTGATTCCGGGATCGACGGCCGGCGGATGCAGCACGATGGAGGTGCCGGGCTGGCCGGGCGGCCCCACCGTGATCCAACGCATCCCGTCGTAGCCGACGTCGTTGCGAACCTCGAAGCCGAGCGTGTCGCGATAGAAGTTCAGGGCGGCTTCAGGGTCGTCCTGCGGAAGGAAACTCGAGTGAATGGTGATGTCCATGGCGATCACGTTAATTGCGGCTGCGCGGTCTGCGCTTCTCGATTCCTGATCGGTCTGGTGACTTGTTTGGACACGCAGGACGGCATTCCTGCCGTCGACTGCTCGGCCTCGCGCCGATAGACACTGGGCGGAACCCCCACCAATTCGGTGAACTTGCTGCTGAAAGTGCCGAGAGAGCTGCAACCGACCTCGAAGCAGACGTCCGTGACACTGAGGTCTCCGCGCCGCAGTAACGCCATCGCTCGCTCGATTCGCCTGGTCATCAGGTAGGCGTACGGCGGTTCTCCGTATGCCTGACGGAATTGGCGACTGAGATGCCCCGCAGACATGTTCACTCCCCGCGCGAGCGCCTCCACGTCCAGAGGCCGCGCGTACTCCCGGTCGATACGGTCTCGCACACGTCGTAGTCGCGCGAGGTCCTGCAGGTGCGGATCTGCGGCAGGTCTGCTGGTCACGTATTCGATCGTGCCATGCCATACCGACGTTGCCCAGCACAAGAGATGAACTCGGCGTGGAGCGATCGCGCACACACCGAGCAGTTCGTCATGATCGTGTAAGGATGGAGAAATGACCACGGCTCATCGCTCAGGCATCGACCTCACCCACCTCGACGGCGACACACGGGCGCAGGACGATCTGTTCGTCCACGTCAACGGAAAATGGCTCGCCGAATACGAGATTCCGGCAGACCGCGCAGTCGACGGGGCCTTCCGGACGCTCTACGACAAGGCCGAAGAAGACGTACAGACCATCATCACCGAAGCCGCGGAGTCCAACTCGGCCGCCGGTACCGATGCACAGCGCATCGGCGACCTGTACTCGAGCTTCATGGACGCCGACGCCGTGGAGGCCGCAGGCCTCGGCCCCATCGACGACGAGCTCGACGCCGTCGCCGATGCGCCGGACCGGTCGTCGCTGGCCACCGTGATCGGACGCCACCAGCGCGTCGGCGTCGGCGGTGCCATCTCGCATTACGTCGACACCGATGCCAAGAACTCCGAGCGGTACCTGATCCACTTCAGCCAGTCGGGAATCAGCCTCCCCGACGAGTCGTACTACCGCGAGGACAACTACGCGGAGATCCGCGAGAAGTACGTCGCGCACATCGACAAGATGTTCACCCTCGCCGGCGTCGGCTACGACGCCCAGCGTGTGTTCGAGCTCGAGAAGAAGATCGCGGCCGGGCATTGGGACGTCGTCAAGCGTCGTGACGCAGATCTGAGTTACAACCTGGTGGGCTTCGAGGAACTGACCGAACAGAACCCCGGTTTGGACTGGGCGGCATGGCTGTCCGGTCTCGGCGCCGATTCGGAGAAGTTCGCCGAGATCGTGGTCCGCCAGCCCGATTTCCTGCACACCTTCACCGCACTCTGGGCGTCGGAGTCACTGGACGACTGGAAGGCATGGGCGGCGTGGAAGGTGCTTCATGCCCGCTCCCCTTACCTGCATTCGGCCCTGGTCGACGAGACTTTCGCTTTCTACGGCACCACACTGTCCGGGACCGAAGAGAACCGTGAGCGCTGGAAGCGCGGGGTAAGCCTGGTCCAGGATCTGCTCGGCGAGGCCGTCGGCAAGCTCTACGTCGATCGACACTTCCCCGCAGAGGCGAAGACCCGCATGCTGGAACTGGTCGCAAACCTGCAGGAGGCGTACCGCCGCAACATCTCCGACCTCGAGTGGATGAGCCCGCAGACTCGTGAGGCTGCATTGGCCAAGCTCGAGAAGTTCACCCCGAAGATCGGTTACCCCGACAAGTGGCGCGACTACGCCGGACTCGAGATCTCGGCAACCGACCTGGTGGGCAACTACCGTCGCGGATACGCCGCCGAGTACGACCGTGACCTGGCCAAGCTGGGCGGCCCCGTCGACCGTGACGAGTGGTTCATGACGCCGCAGACCGTCAACGCCTACTACAACCCGGGCATGAACGAAATCGTGTTCCCCGCAGCCATTCTCCAGCCGCCGTTCTTCGACGCGGCAGCCGACGACGCTGCCAACTACGGCGGCATCGGCGCCGTCATCGGCCACGAGATCGGTCACGGGTTCGACGATCAGGGCGCCAAGTACGACGGCGACGGCAACATGGTCGACTGGTGGACCGACGAGGACCGCAGCGAATTCGGCAAGCGCACAAAGGCTCTCATCGAGCAGTACAACGAGTTCGAGCCCAAGGAACTGCCGGGCCACCACGTCAACGGCGAGTTCACGATCGGCGAGAACATCGGCGACCTCGGCGGGCTGTCGATCGCGATCGCGGCGTACAAGATCGCGACCGAAGGTACCGAACCTCCGGTCATCGACGGACTCACCGGCTTGCAGCGCGTGTTCTTCGGGTGGGCGCAGGTATGGCGCACGAAGGCCCGTGAGGCCGAAGCGCTTCGCCGTCTGGCCGTCGACCCGCACTCGCCGCCGGAGTTCCGGTGCAACGGCGTCGTCCGCAACCTCGACACGTTCCACGAGGAGTTCGACGTCAAGCCCGGTGACGCACTGTATTTGGAGCCGGAGAAGCGTGTGAAGATCTGGTAGCAGGGGCAAGCCCCAGTGCGCGCTTAGGGACCCCCTGGACTCCCTGAGCGCGCACGGGGCCGAAGGCCTACCGGGCGTACATGATCACCCCGACGCCGACCAGACAGATCAGCGCACCGGCGATGTCGAAACGATCCGGGCGGAATCCGTCCATCACCACCGCCCACAGCAGTGAACCTGCGACGAAGATCCCGCCGTACGCGGCGAGGATGCGCCCGAAGTTCGCATCGGGTTGCATGGTGGCGACGAGACCGTAGAGGCCGAGCGAGATGACGCCGAGCCCCACCCAGATCCATCCCTTGTGCTCGCGAATTCCCTGCCACACCAACCACGCGCCCCCGATTTCGAGCAGCGCGGCGAGTACGAACAGCAACAGCGAACGTGCGACGGTCATGCCGCACACAGTATCGCTACAGACGTACTCCGGTCTCCGCGGAAAAGAAGTACACCTCGCCGGCCTTGGGCAGCAGATGAAGCGGCTCCCCCGGTGCCACCGACATCTTCCGGTCGACGCGAATGACGATTCGACCGGATCGGCTCTGCCACTGCGAATCCGGGGCACCCTTTGCATAGACGAACGATTCGGCTCCCAACTCTTCGAGCAGATCGGCATCCACGGCCAGCGAGCCCTTTCGCCACGCTCCCACCAGATCCCACGACTCCGGGCGCACTCCCACGACGACCCGCTCCCGCTCGGACGCCCCGGTGGGCAGCGGAATCCGCAGATCACCGAGCACTGCGACGGTACCCTCGACCGGCGCTTCGATCAGGTTCATGCCGGGCGATCCGATGAAGGCGGCCACAAAGGTGTTGACGGGGTTGTCGTAGAGTTCGCGCGGCTTCGCCACCTGCTGCAAGCGACCGTCCAGCATGACCGCCACCCGGTCTCCCATCGTCATCGCCTCGACCTGATCGTGGGTGACGTAGACCGTCGTGGTGCCGAGTCGACGCTGTAAGGCGGCGATCTGCGACCGTGTGCTGACGCGTAGTTTGGCATCCAGATTGCTGAGCGGCTCATCCATGCAGAACACCTTGGGATGGCGAACGATGGCTCTACCCATGGCGACTCGCTGGCGTTGCCCACCGGACAGCTTGGCCGGTTTACGTCCGAGCAGCGGTTCGAGCTCGAGCATCCGTGCTGCCTCGAGTACCCGTTCCCGTCGCTCGGCCTTTCCTACTCCCGCGTTCTGGAGCGCAAAACCCATGTTCTGCTCGACGGTCATGTTCGGGTACAGCGCGTAACTCTGAAACACCATGGCGACGTCACGTGCTCGCGGAGCGAGGTGCGTGACGTCCGTGCCGCCGATCTCGATCCGACCGTCCGACGCGGACTCGAGACCGGCGAGCATTCGCAGGCTGGTGGACTTACCGCAACCGGAAGGTCCTACGAGTACCAGGAACTCACCGTCGGCGATGTCGAGGTCGAGACGGTCGACTGCCGGTCGATCAGTTCCTTCGTAGCGGTGCGTGACTCCCGCGAATTGCACGTTGGCCATGAGTGTTCTCTCCTACTACTTCGGCAGCTTGGGGGTGATCTGCCGGTCGATGATCTGCTGCAACTGCGTGGCAACGCCGGCGAATGTCGATGCGACGTCGGCCTTCTGGAGAGCGATCTGCTCGAGTCCGGTGCCGATGATCTGATCCCCACCCGGGACGAACACGCGTGCGTAGTCCTGCGAGCGCGTACGCGAGAGCTGATCCACAGCGGTACGGGAGTTGGGGTTCGCGTCGAGGAACGCCTTCATGCTCGGCTCCGAGGTTGCCGACTTGCGGACCGGCATGTAGCCGACGTTCTGCGAGAAGTACGCCGTGTTCTCACCATTGGTGATGAAGTCGATGAACTTGAGCGCGTTCTTCTTACGCTGATCGGAGATCTTGGACGGGATGGCAAGCCCGGCACCGCCGGTGGGGCAACCGGGAGTTCCGTCCACTGCCGGGAGGAAAGCGGTGCCGAAGTCGAAGTTGGCAGTCTTCTTGATGCCGGACAGATCGCCCGTCGACGCGATGGTCGACGCCAGAATGCCGGTACCGAATTCGTTCGCGATGTCAGTGGAGACCGCGGCGTACTTCTTGTCGTGAATCATGCTGGAGAGGAACTGCCCTGCGGCAATGGTCTTCTCGTTGTCGAGCTGCAGATTCCACTGGTCGGAGTACGAGCCGCCGAACGTCCAGATGGGGCCTTCGTAGGTCCAGCCGAGGTAATCCTTCGCGTTGCCCCACCCGTGTGCCAACTTGCCGTTGCCCACGACCTTCTGCAGCTCGGGTCCCCACTCGTCGAACTCCTGCCATGTCGCCGGCCCACGGTCGGGAAGACCTGCCTGCGACCAGACCGCCTTGTTGTAGTAGAACAACGGCGTCGACCGCGCGTAGGGAAGCGCATAGTGCTTGCCCTGGAACAGGTAGTCGGCGAGCAGTGAATCGACGTAGTCGGCCGAGTCGACGCCCACCTCGGAGAAGAGTCCGTCAAGCGGCTCGATTGCCCCGGCCAGTGCATAGTTGAACCACCAGACATCGGACAGCACAACCACATCGGGCACATCTCCACCGGAGAGGGCAGCGTTGAACTTCTGTGCCACCTCTTCGTAGTTCTTGCCGCCGTCCACCAAGTTGACCTTCAGGTCCGGGTACTTGGTCTGGAAGCGGTTGATCAGTTCCTTCTCCACGTCGGTGGACTTACCCGGGTGGTTCGACCAGAAGGTGATGGTGTTGGAATCACCCGACGCACCGGATGTTCCCGCAGCATCAGCGCTCGACCCGCCGGATCCCGCGCACGCGGTCAGTGCGGCGCCGGCGGCGATTGCACCGCCGAGGCTCAAGAATCCGCGCCTGTTCATGTTTGCCATTACTGCTCCTCGAGAACGACATGTGACGGGACCGCGGTCAGCCCTTGACCGCACCGGAGGTGCGGCCCTTGATCATGTGTCGTTGCAGCAGAAGGAAAATCACCAGGATCGGTAGCATCGTCAGCACCGTTCCTGCCATGACCGGACCCCAGTTGGTAAGTCCGTCGTTGTTCTGCAGTTGGGTCAATCCGATCGGCAGCGGCGCTACCGAGGAATCGTCGGACATGAGGAACGGCCACAGGTACTCGTTCCATTCGTTGACCACCGTGATGATGCCGAACGCCACCATCGTGGGTCCGGAAACGGGGAGCACCACGCGCCAGAGCAACCGCCAGTGGCCGGCTCCGTCCATCCGCGCCGCCTCGACGATCTCCGAAGGGATCGAGAGGAAGTGGTTGCGCATGAGGAACGTACCGAAGGCTACACCCGCGAGCGGAACTATGATGCCCTGGAACGTGTTACGCCAGCCCCACTCTGCCACGAGCGCGTAATTCGAGATCACGGTGATCTGGTTCGGAACCATCAATGCGGCGATGATTCCGAGAAAGACGAAGTTCTTCCCCGGGAAGCGCAGGAAAACAAGCCCATAGGCGCTGAGAGTCCCCAGAACGAACTTCGCCGCCGACAGAATCGTCGTGATCACTATCGAGTTCCGCAAGAACATCCAGAACGGGACCGATGTGGTTGCTTCCGAATAGTTTTCGGGATGCAGCGACGACGGCCACCACGTTGCCGGCTGCGTGTAGATCTCCGGGCGCTCCTTGAACGAGGTCATCACGATCCAGTAGAGCGGCAGGACGATGATGACCAACGCGATCACCATTGCCGCATAGCCGAGGATCTTCACACCGACCTCACGCCGGTCCACGTTCTTGCGGTCCGGGCCGGGCCTAACGACGGAAGTCGGAGCAGCGCTTTTCTTTTCCTCTACCGCTGTCATTTCTCTTCTCCCCGATCCATGGCACGAACCTGGTAGACGGTGATGATCAGCAGGATCAGGAACATGATGGTGGCAACCGTCGCACCGTAGCCCGCCCGGAAGTTTCGGAACGTCTCGTTGTACACCTGGTAGACCATCGTTGTCGTCCCTGTCCCCAGCGGGCCACCTCGGGTCATGACGTTGATGATGTCGAAGACCTGGAGCGAGTTGAGCATGACGGTGATGGAGAGGAAGAACGTCGTCGGGCGCAACTGAGGTAGGAGAACCCGGCGGAACTTGGTCCACGGCTTGGCACCGTCGATTTCGGCGGCTTCGTTCAACTCTTGCCGAACTCCCTGCAGCGCAGCGAGATAGATGACAAACGTGTAGCCGAGGTTCTTCCACATGTATGTCACCGTCACCATGAACAGCGCCCAGTGGGGGTCCTGATAGAAGTCGGGCGATTGGAGTCCGACGCGGTGCAGGAGATCCTGGATCAGACCGAAGTTGGGGTCGAAGACGAACTGAAACGCGACACCGATCGCTGCACCGGAGATGACGAACGGAGCGAAGATGGCCGACCGGACCAGGTTTCGCCCGACGAGCTTGCGATCGAGCAGCATGGCCAACGCCAAACCGATGACCATCGAACCCACCACTGTGACCAATGTGAATACCACTGTGTTGGTGACGATCTGCCAGGTGTCGCTTCGTCCGAACCACTCGCGGTAATTGCTCAGCCCGATGAACGTCGCCTTCGGGTCCGCAATGTTCCAGTCGAAGAACGAAAGTCGGATGTTGTCCACCAGCGGGCGATAGGTGAACAAGATCAGCAACGCGAGATTGGGACCTACCAAGAGCGCGAAGAGCGCGTAATCACGCCATGGTCTGCCCCACAGACCTGGCTTGCCTGATGTGGGCAGCGTTCTTTCCGGACTCGATCTCACTGAGGCAGTCTGACCGCCCGCAACGAATGAATGGTGAACGTACAAGACACTCGAGCTGAACGCGACACGAAAAAGGCCCTGCGCGAATACTTCTCACACAGGGCCTTCGTCGGAGAGCTCTAGCGGTTCCAGTCACCCAATCCGTCGGCGCCACTGAGGACTCCACCTGCGGTGTTCTGCACGATCACCGGGTCGCCCTTGCCAGCGTTCTCGAAGAACCACTTGGCATCCTCGGTGCTGACATTGAGGCAGCCGTGGCTGACGTTGGTGAAACCTTGTTGCGCAACCGACCACGGAGCTGCATGGACGAAGATGCCACTGTAGGAAATTCGCGTCGCGTACTCGACGTAGGTGCGGTACCCCTCGGGAGAATCGATCGGAACGCCGTACGTGGACGAATCCATGTACATGTCGCGCAGCTGCTCGCCGACGATGTACGTGCCGTTCGGTGTTTCGTGGCCCGGCTTGCCGAACGACGTCGGCATGGTGCGCACGACCTCGCCGTTGCGGGTGACCGTGACCTGCTTGGTGTTGTCGTCCGCGACCGTGACGAGCGCATCACCGATGTTGAACGTGGAGTGCGATTCACCGGCGTCGACGGTCACGGAGATGTTCGCCGGCCAGAACTGTGTCGGCTTCCAACGGACCTGGCTGTCGTTGATCCAGTAGAAGCTGCCCTCGACCGGCGGATCGGTGGTCACGCGAATAGCGCGTTCGGCCGTCGCACGGTCGCCGACGGCCTCGTTGAATCGAATGATGATCGGCTGCGCGATACCGACGGTCTCACCCGCAGACGGATTGAGTGACGGAGCGGAGAAGTTGGGGACGCCGATGGGCGCCTGGATCGGCGTACCCGGGATGCCGGGAACCGGAATTGCCGGGTCGAGGTACGGAACGCCGGGGATCACGGGCAACGGGATGTCGGGTCCACCGGGAAAGAGCGGAACAGCCGCGGAGGGTCCGGCCAGAGCGAGGCCGGCGGCCACTGCTCCGACGATTGCCACGGCAACCCGTGACGTCCGACGACCCTGTTTGCTGCCCATGTCACTACCTTCGCTCGACTGACCACGTACTCACGTGGATCGTGCGCGGCCGGCATCGATACCCGCCTGGTACCGATGCCGATGCACCATTCGGACGCACCCGCTCGGAGCACACCTACACACCCGAGCACACCGAAGAGAGCAAACCGCACATTTCCATAGTCATTAACACACAAAAGCGGCAATCGAGCAATTCGGATGTTCGCCCAAACGTTGCTATCCCTCGCTCCGGGCAGCCGCCAACATGGATTCGATGGAGATGAGTTTGGTTCGCGGCCGTCCGGTTGCGGCACCGGATGCGCGTTCTGCCTTGTCGATACGCTGCCAACCTTGATAGTCCACCTGATCCGGCGACCGGTCTGCCAACAAAACCTGCAACTTGTCGGCATCCTCGGTCGGGGTGGCGAGGCGCCCACCAGCGAAGTCGTCGAAGATCATCGACACGGTCTCGGCGGAGCAGTACTTGTTGGTGCCGATCACGCCAGTCGGTCCGCGCTTGATCCAACCCGCGACGTAGACACCCGGGATCGGCGTGCCGGTCTCGGTGTCGATTACTCTGCCGTTCTCGTTGGGGATCACGCCGCGAGCGTCGTCGAAGGGCAAGTCGGCCATCGGTGTGCCGCGGTATCCGACCGACCGAAGCACCAGTGAAGTGTCGATCGTCTCCTCGGTCTCGGTAGGCCGGGCGGAGAGCTGACCGGTCGGCGTTGCCACCAATTCGTTTTTCACGATCCGCACCTGTGAGACTGCACCGTCGCCGAGGACCTCGACGGGAGAGGTGAGGAACCGGAGAACGATCCGCTTGCGAGAAGGATCTGCGGTACGCGAAGCAAATTCCTGCGCCTGCTTGACCTTGAGCAGGACGGACGGCTCGGCGGCATCGCTGTCCACGAACGCCTGACTGGCCTCGTCGAGTTCGGCTTCGATCGGGTCGACGACTACGTCCACGTTCGCCATCTGTCCGAGCGCCAACAGTTCGGGATTGGTGTACGCGGCCTGCGCCGGCCCACGACGCCCGAGAATGACCACCTCACGAATCTTGCTGTTCCGCAGCGCTTCCAATGCGTGCTCGGCGAGGTCCGTCTTCGCAAGCTGGTCAGGGTCGGTCACCAGGATGCGTGCGACGTCGAGTGCGACGTTGCCGTTTCCGACGATCACCGCTCGCTCGCCGGACAGATCGAAAGTCCGATCGGCATATCCCGGGTGGCCGTTGTACCAGGCGACGAACTCGGTGGCGGCGTGACTTCCCGGCAGATCCTCGCCCGGGATCTCGAGCTTGCGATCCCCGGCAGCACCCACCGCGTAGATCACTGCGTGGTGATGGTCCAAGAGTTCCGAATGCGAGATGTGGGTGCCCACCTCGACGTTGAAGTGGCAGCGCACCGTCTTCTTCGCGACGACGGCGCGGAACTGATCGGTGACCCCCTTGGTTCCGGGATGGTCTGGCGCCACGCCGGCGCGCACCAAACCGTAGGGAGTGGGAAGTCGATCGAACATGTCGACCTCGACGCGAGGCTTGCCGGTCAGTTCCATCGCCGCGTAGCAGGCGGCCGGGCCGGAGCCGACGATCGCCACTTTCAGCGTTCCCAGTTCGGGATCGATCTTGGCCATCGTGATCGGCTCGGGCCAATCCGGGCCCATCGGATGCTTCTCGAAGTACGACGCGTTCATCTGAAGGTACGGCGCGTCGTCCTCGTCGAGTTCGTTGTCCGGGAAGATCGCCTCGACCGGGCACTCGTCCACACACGCACCACAATCGATGCAGGTGTCGGGATCGATGTAGAGCATTTCGGTGGTCGCGAACGGAGCTTCGTCCGGTGTCGGGTGAATGCAATTGACCGGACACACGTCAACACACGAGGCGTCGTTGCAGCACGGCTGCGTGATCACATACGCCATGACATTCCCCTATCCCTGAAACACGAAGCTCGAACTGGTTCCCAGACTATAACGTGTTCCAATTTGGCGCGAGAATCGTTTTCAGATCACCCCATTGCGCTTCAGCAGCCACACCGTCTGCACGGTGGAGTGACCTCGCCATTCCAACGCCGCGGCGGGTGAATAGCTGTCGAAATCCACCGCCCAACCGCCGTCGCCATGTTGTCGCGCAGCGAGCGCAGACAGTTCGGACTCGATCACTGATGCGTCGAACAACGCGCGGGTCGGGCCGCCGGGAAGCGGTGAGAAATCGAGGGGCCGCATGAATTCGCCCTCGGCTCCCCCGTCCACGTGAACCAAGCCGTCAGCCGGGATACGCGAACCAAGAGTGCTCACCAACGACGACGCTTCGGGACTGTTCCGGTGAACCGCGTCGAGAAACTGCAAGGCAAAGGCCAGCTCGAGGGCATGGAGAGAATCCGCCCCGTCGATCGCGTCGAGGCAATATCGAACGGCAGAGGCGAACCACGGATGTTCGGCGACGGCCTCGTCGAATTCGGCAACGCGAGCCGCTGCAGCACACACGATGCTGGTGATCTGCAACGACGGCGCCAACGGATCCGCATCCACCCAGAAGTGCGCACAACCGGCCGGGTCGGCGATCGGGAAGGCGAACGGCAAACCGCCGTCTGCCAGCGAATTGGTCTGCAACCAGTCGCACAGTTCGACCGCTCTGGGCGTCGGCGTTCCGATGTCGGCAAACGCTTCGAAGGCATGCAGCGCGCCGCCAGGTTGGCTCGATGCCGAGCGAAGATCCGGTTCGAGTCCCCAGCCGTACCCACCGTCCGGGTTGTGATAACTGTCCACAGCCGCCAATGCCGCGGTCCGGTCACCCTGTCCGAGAATCAAATTCAGTCGATGCCGATCGAGAGTTCTGGCATGTCCCGCCATGAACCCGACGGCCGCCCTGAGATCAACACTCATGAACGACGACTCAAGATTCGTCGCCGTCGAGCCGGAAGCCGACCTTCAACGTGACCTGGAAATGCGCCACGGCGCCGTTCTCGATGTGACCGCGAGTTTCCACCACCTCGAACCATTCGAGGTTGCGCACCGTCTCGTTCGCCCGGGCGATGGCGGTGCGAATTGCCGCGTCACTGCTCTCGGTGGACGAGCCGACGATCTCGGTCACCCGGTACACGTTGCTGCTCATGGCATTCCCTTCGTGTCAGATTCGACGAACCAACTCCTGCGCCTCGGCGCCGAGCCTCGCAAGGCGAAGATCACCGAGAGCTGTCACAGCACTACCCAACCTGTTGGTGGTGAAACCGAGCGAGAGTCCGCTGGACAGGTCCGCATACGCGCCTGAACCGCCGACTCCGTAGTGGCCTATCGCATTCCGCGGCTGCCGCCGCGCGGCAATGATCGGCGGGTGGTAACCGAGAGTCCAGTTGGGCCGCACCGCCAGCACGTAATCCCGATCGCGAGTCTGGATGGTCGACATCTGGTCGATGGTCGATTCCTTCAGGAACCGCTTCCCGTCGATCACGCCGCCGTTCGCGATGGCGCCGTACATCTTCGCGAGAGCACGCGCGCTGAACACTCCGTTCCAGCCCGGCATGACGGCGTCGTGGACAGCCGGGTTGCGCACCATGACGTCGAAACCGTCCGGCATCGCGGCCTCCGCGAGTCCGCGAGTCGGACCGACGTGTGAGAGCACGGTCGACGCGAAGGCCCAGTTCAAGCCGGCAGGGTTGATATGTGGGAACAGCTTCGCGATCCGTGGACGCTCGGTTTCCGGTACGCGGTACCAGAATTCGTCGACTCCGAGGGGCTTCGCTATCTCCGCTTGTACGACGTCGATGAACGGCTGACCGGACACCCTGGCCACAAGTTCGGCTACCAACCAGCCGTAGGTCACAGCGTGATAGCCGGGGCCTCGAAGCCGACGCAGATCCGGTTTCTCGGCAGCCAGGGCGGCAACGACCGCGTCGTAGTCCATCAGGTCGAGAGGATGCGGCATCAAGCCGCGAACTCGGTGAAGGCCCGCGCGATGTGACATCAGTTCGCGGACGGTGATCTTGTCCTTGCCGGCCGCCGCGAATTCAGGCCAGTACCGAGCAACCGGAGCGTCGTAGTCGATCAACCCACGTTCGGCGAGTCGGTGAACGACGGTGCTGGCGACGCCTTTGCCGGTCGAGAACGACAGCGACACCGTGTCGTGGTCCCAGCGCCGATCACGATCGGCATTGCCGGCCCAGATGTCGAGCACTTTCTCACCGCCCAGGTACACGACGAGAGCGCCGCCACCTTGTTGCGGTTGGCGATACATCGCGAAAAAGCGGTCGGCCAAGGGAAGGAATCGCCGGTCCACGTACAGCTCGGTGCGCGAAGGCACCTCCACCCGGGCGAGCGAACCCCGTCGTGCACTGGGAGTCATCGCGTCCTCCGATCCCCGCTGATCAAGTTGCCCGGTCACCCGATCGGTGGCAGGAGCTTGACACCATTGTGACCACTGTCACGCAAGAGGCTCAGGGCCGGGGTGCCCTCACGGGGTGACCCACGTCGAAGTGCCGTCGCTGAAACATCCCTGACCTGTGGCGATATTGAAAACAAGGGTGGGACCACCTGAGCAGATCGCCCCGACGTCCGCGTCACCCACTGCCGCTCTGCCACCAGGCCCACTGAGCACGACGGCAAATGGTGAGGAGTCGGTGCGACCGAGTGCGAGCGAACCCGGGCCGTACGCGACGGCGGCAAGCAGCCCACCGCGCGACTCCGCTGCAGCAACGCCGCCGAAGAGTCCGACGCCCGCCGACCGGCCACCGTCTCGCGAATCGGCGACGCCGACGCCGTCGCCCTCCACGTGTGAAATCGCGTAACTGGAGGGATCTGCCACCGCTCGGCATGCGGATGACCCGTCGACGATCGTCTGATCTTGGCCGCGCGCCGAACAATCCAACGTCGCGGCCGACGCTGTTCCGCTACCGAGTGACAATCCGAAGGCGGCAAGAATCACGCCACCCGCCGCTAAGCTTGCTGCTCGCATTTTCCGGCGATCCATATCCAACCCCCACAGTGCATTCGACGTGACCGTACATTCGACGTCTGATCGAATTACCCGATATGTCCGCCTCTGACGCTACCCGTCTTTGTTCTTCCGATCGCGGTCCTTGCTCGGTTGAACACGTTTGGGTTCACCGGGCATTTTGGGATAGTTCGGCGGGTACGGCAGATCGCCCAGTCCTGCCGCCAGATCCTTCTCCCACATCTCCAACAGAACATCGAGGGCAAAGGCCTTGTCGTGCATGGCTTCCATCGGATCACCACGATCGGCGAGCAAGCCGGGAACCGTGGCGATGGTGCAGTCGTCTGGATGCACGTCGCGCAGTTCGTCCCAGGTCACCGGCGTCGACACAGTTGCGATCGGCGTCTTACGAGCGGAATACGCCGCCGCGATCGTCCGGTCACGGGCATTCTGATTGAAGTCGATGAAGATCCGTTCACCCCGCTCTTCCTTCCACCACGCGGTTGTGGCGCGATCGGCACTACGACGTTCGACTTCACGGGCGAGGGCGATACCCGCGTGGCGGACCTCGACAAAATCCCAGCGCGCCTCGAGCGGGATGTAGACGTGAAGGCCTCGGCCACCGGACGTCTTGGGAAATCCTTCCAATCCCAACTCGGCGAGCAGAGGGCGAAGGACCTCGTCCGCGATGGCAACGGCCTCGTCGAACCCGGTCCCCGGTTGCGGATCGAGATCGATGCGGAGTTCGTCCGGGTGGTCGGTGTCCGGGCACCGCACGGCCCAGGGATGAAACGTGACAGTCCCGAGATTGGCGGCCCACACGATGTTCGCAGCACTTCGCACTCGAAGGACGTCGGCCTTGCGTCCCGACGGGAACGTGACCTCGCAGGATTCGACGTGCTCGGGCCGCTTTGCCGGCAGCCGCTTCTGGTAAACCTCTTCGCCCTCGATGCCGTCGGGGAATCGCTGAAGATGCGTGGGCCGATCTTGGAGCGCCCGCAACGCTGCACCCTGCAGCGCCACCGTTCGGTAGTACTCGACAAGATGCCGTTTGGTTCCGCCGTCCTCACCCAACTGCGGATAGTAGATCTTGTCCGGGCTCGACAGTCGGACCGCGATCCCGTCGACGTCCAGTTCCTCTGCCGGGCTCGCCATCACTTACCACCTGCAAGTACATCCGCGAAGTCGTATCGCACCGGAACCTCCAACTGATCGAATGTGCATTCGTCGGGCACCCTGTCCGGACGCCAGCGCAGGAATCGTGCAGCGTGCCGAAAGCGTTCCCCTTCCATCTGGTCGTATGCCACTTCCAGCACCCGCTCCAGACGAAGCGGAATCCACGAGCGGTCTGCGGCAGATCTCCACCGACTGGCCTCGCCTTCGGCCACAACGTCCTCCCCGAGCCGCAGAGGTTCGAGTTCGGCCAACAACTCGATCCGCCGCGCCGCGGTGAAAGCAGAAGCGCCACCGACCATCTTCAATTCGGAACCGTCGTACAGACCAAGAAGCATCGAACCGATACCTGGCTGACTCTTGTGGGGACGGTAGCCCAGCAGTACGACATCCGCGGTCCTGGCGTGTTTCACCTTGATCATCTCGCGCTTGTTCGGCAGGTACGGTCCCGCCAGCTTCTTGGCGACAACCCCGTCGAGACCCGCGCCTTCGAAGGTTTCGAACCAGGCCATTGCTTCGGCGCTGTCTGCCGTCGCTGCCGTGACGTGGCAACTCGGCCCGCCACCGATGCAATCGAGGAGCAGCGCACGTCGGACCCCGAAGTCCTCGATCGAGACGTCGCGATCGCCGAGCGCCAGTAAATCGAACCCGACAAATTGCGCTGGCGTCTGTTCCGACAACAATGCGACGCGGCTCGCGGCGGGATGAATCCGCTCGGAGAGCGCTTCCCAACTCAGACGCGTCACACCGTCGATCTCACGGGGAACCACCAGTTCTCCGTCCACGACACATTTTTCGGGCAATTCAGACTTGACAGCTTCCACCGCTTCGGGAAAGTACCGCGCCAGGTCCTTTCCTCCTCGCGACCCGAGCACCACTTCGTCACCGTCACGAAAGATGATTGCTCGAAATCCGTCCCATTTCGGCTCGTACGACCACGTCGGGTCACCGGACTCGGGCTGAGGCGGCACAGTGGCCGCAGCCTTCGCGAGCATCGGGGCGAGCGGCGGCATCAGGGGTAGCTCCACCTACCCATACTGACAGTCCGGTTGGCAATTCGACTACCGATGTATTGGAATAGGTCCCGAACAATCCACGAACCAACAGAATTATCCAAGAATCAACAAAGGGGTCCTTATGTCCGGAATCGTCCGGCGACTTTGCACTGCGGTGATCGCAACTTCTGCAATCGCCGCCTTCACCGTCGGTTGCGGTTCCGACATCGAGCCGAAAGCCATTGCGGAATCATCTTCCTCGGTTGCCGATTCGACCACTACCTCCGCGGCCCCGACCACCTCGAAGATCACCGGCCAGGAAGGCTCGGACGACGGCGGCGACGTCGACATCGACGTGTCGATCGGTGATTGCGTCAAGCTCGGAGGCACCACGACGGCCGCAGAAATCGACAACGCGGACTGCGGTAGCAAGGATTCCAACTACAAGGTGGTCGCCAAGGTTCCCACCTCTGATCTGTGTGCCTCCGACGTCGACTCGTACTACTACGAGACCCTCGCGGGTGACGAGCAGGGCGCTGTCTGTCTCGACGTCGACTGGGTAGTCGGCGGATGCATGGATCTCGGCAGCGGAATGGATGAGCCCGCCCGCATCGAATGCTCGGATACCAGCGGCACCAACGTCGTCGAGGTCGTCGAAATTCTGCAGAACTCAACGTCGATCGACGAATGCGGTTCGGGGGCAGACTCGGGATTCGAGCACCCGGAACGTAAGTTTACGGTCTGCGTCGCAACGCTCTGATTCGAGCGCCCTCCCGAAAAACACCTGTGCGCCTTGACAACCGATCTCGGGTGTCAAGGCGCACAGCGCTTTCTACACCAACGCTTTCTACAACCAGCCCCGACGTTTGAAGATCGTGTAGAGACTTCCACACGTCAGGAACATCATCGAGAGTGCAAACGGATAGCCCAAGTGCCAGTGCAGCTCCGGCATGTCGTCGAAGTTCATTCCGTACACGGTTCCGATGAGCGTCGGCGCGAAGAGAATTGCCGCCCACGCCGAGACCTTCTTGATCTCCTCGTTCTGCGCGTAGCTCGCCTGCGTCAGATTGCGCATCTCCTCGTTCTGGTTCTGCGACACCAGAGTTGCGTTCACCGTGAGGATGTTTCCGAGCAACTGACGAAAGCCGTCGGCCCGCTCCACCACCGTCGTCGCATGGTCGGTGACGTCGCGGAGGTAACGCTGGAGCTCCTCGTCCGTGTGGTACTTGTCGAACCCTGCCGACAACCCACGCAGCATCCCCAGCAGCGGACGAGTCGCCCGCTGGAATTCGATCACCTCACGGGTCAATTCGTAGATGCGACGCGAAACTCCGGGATCGCCACTGAATACTTCGGTTTCGATCTCGTCGATGTCGTTCTGCAGGCCGGCCACCACCGGGGCGTACCCGTCGACGACTGCGTCGAGAATGGCATAGAGAACGGCCTCGGTACCCAACCGCAACAGGTCAGGATCGTTCTCCATGCGAGTCCGCACCGCCGACAGATCCGGCGATTCACTGTGACGGACGGTCAGAATGAAGTTCGGACCACAGAAGATGTGCAACTCGCCGAATTCGACCCGCTCGGTCTCGTCGCGGTACCGCGCAGCACGCAGCACCACGAACAGTGTCTTGCCGTAGCGCTCGAGCTTGGGGCGCTGGTGCGCGACGATCGCATCCTCGACCGCCAGTTCGTGAAGGTCGAAATGTTGTGCAGCGGCATACAACTGGGCGTCGTCCGGCCGGTACATGCCGATCCACGCCATCGACTGCGAATCCGGAAGGCATGACAGTGCTTCCGCCAGCGTGGACGGTGACGCTATCCGCTCGCCGTCGCGGTACACGCCGCTGTTGACGACGGTCGATTCGACGGGCGCCACCGCCTCGGGCGGGGCAGCCTTGACGACGGTGCGTGCGGCACGCGAGTGTCCGGGATGTGAGTCACCGAGCCCCGCGGAACGACGTGGCAGTACCGAACGTGAACGACGAAATTCGCGCATGCTGAACAGCTTTCGAGGGAAGAGTGAACGACGACGCTTGCTTCACAGCAAAGCCGAAGCCGATGAACACACGATGAAGCTGCAGCAAAATACCGGATCAACCCGGGCGGCTACAGCTTCAGTTGGTACTCGGAGGTTGGCCACGCATTACAGCCACACCTCCTCTTCCCTGAATTCCTACGCAAGTCCGCGCACGACGCCAACATGCTACCCCGACTGTCAGAGCACGACAAACCGAACGACAAGCCGCAGGACAGCACGAACCGGTCGGAGGAAACCCGCTCGACGAATGCAGCTTTCAGTCAGTTCGCAGCGCGCAATCCGCCGATCAACAGTTCGACGATCTGGTCCGCCAACGACTCCGTCTCCGCCAACGTCTGCCCTTCACGCCTTCGGTACCAGAGGTCGATGCCGTTGAGACTGCTGAGGAGTACTTTTGCCGCCATCCGAGGTGAGCCCACGCGAATGGAACCATCCGCGACGCCTTCGGTCATCACGTCGACGAACAGATTCTCGTAGTCGAGTCGCAGCGAATTCAGCTCCACGAGGACTTGCTGTTGCCTCGGCTTGAGCGCGGAGTTCATCTGGCCCCGGACACCTTGGTGGATCGTGTGGTGGTACCCGAGATGCGTCATGAGATTGACCAGGTGGGCGTGCGACATCGCTTCGAGACGCGCGAGGCCGCTTTCTGCCCCGCCCATCCGAGACTCGACCTCAGCGCGGAGCAGGCTCATCCCGCGCTCGTAGATTGCCAGGTAGATGTCGAACTTCGAACGAAAGTGGTAGTAGACAAGACCTTTGGTGGCGCCGATTCGATCGGCCAGTAAATCTACAGTCGTGGCTGCGTAACCGTCTTCGGCAAAGGCGTCGGCGGCGCTGGTGATGATCGCGGATCGCACGTCCGGAAGATCACTACTCATTCGACTTCCACTCCCATTCACACTGCCTGCCGGCCCTTGACTGTTTCCACGCCATCGCATAGTAATACTGAGTAGTATCCCAGATCAGAGAGGTTTTCCAATGTCGTTGGATTTTTCCGGCAAGGTAGCGATCATCACGGGCGCAGGCGGCGGACTCGGCCGTTCACACGCATTGGCCCTCGCCGCACGCGGCGCACGCGTCGTCGTCAACGACATGGGTGGCTCGGTCAACGGCAGTGGCGGCGCTGATACCGCAGCCGCCAAAGTAGTGGCGGAAATCGTCGAGCTGGGCGGCGAGGCCATCGCGGACCACTGCGACATCACCGACGTCGACGCCGTTGCCGCCATGGTCGCGACGGCCGTGGACAAGTGGGGCCGCGTGGACATCCTGATCAACAACGCCGGAATCCTGCGCGACAAGTCGTTCATCAAGGCCGAGCTCGACGACTTCCGCAAAGTCATCGACGTGCATCTGATGGGTTCCGTCATCTGTTCCAAGGCAGTCTGGCCGCACATGGTCGAACAGAACTACGGACGCATCCTCATGACTACGTCGGCATCGGGAATTTACGGCAACTTCGGCCAGGCGAACTACGGCGCCGCGAAGTCCGGCGTCGTCGGCCTGATGAACGTTCTCGCCATCGAGGGCGAACGCAAGGGCATCCGCGTCAACTCGCTGGCCCCGACCGCCGCGACCCGCATGACCGAAGACCTCCTCGACGAGAAGACTCTCGCTCTGCTTGCACCCGAATCGATTTCACCCGGCGCACTGTTCATGGTCTCCGATGACGCACCTACGAAGACCATCCTCAGCGCCGGCGCCGGCGTCTTCGCGATCGCTCGCATGGAAGAGTCGCAGGGCGTCTACATCCCCGAAGGCGCACTCTCCCCCGAGGTCGTCGCCGAACGGTGGTCCGAGATCAGTGACATGACCGATTCCGTCCAGGTGCCCGCGGCGTTCGATCAGACCCGCCGGTTCGTCGAGAAGGCCGTGGCGGAGCAGCCCAGCAACTGAGCAGGGCAACCAGACAACTGATCGACCCCGCTCCCCCTAAGGTGTGGTGGTGACCACACCTACGGGAGTATCGATCGTCGACATCGTCGACAGACTGGGAATGACGTTCCTCAGCGGTGGCGACACCGTCGACGGCGCCCGCACTGTCAGCCGCGTGACCCTGCACGAAGGGTCCGAAGCTACCCAGGACAGTGCGGGCGCCGTCGTACTCGGCGCAGGTCTCGCAGGTTCGGCCGATATCGCAACGGCGGTAAGAGAATACGGCTCGGCAGGTGCGGTAGCGCTGATCGTCAAAGAGCCCCTGGACTTCGACGGCCTCGTCGAGAAGGCGGTGGCCGACACCGACGTCGCACTCCTCGGAATGGTCAAGGATGCAAGCTGGCTGCAAAGCGCGTCGTTGATCAACGAGATCCTCGAATCCGGCAACAACGGGGACCGCACGTCGGCCGCCGACGCCGACCTGTTCGATCTTGCCAACTCGATCGCTCAGGTATTGAACGGCCCGGTCACCATCGAGAATCAGTCGAGCCGGATCCTCGCGTTCTCGGCGGATCAAGCCTTCGGCGACGAGGCACGTAAGCAGAGTGTTCTCGGACATCAAGTGCCGCAGCACTATTCCGATCGGCTCAGGTCAATGGGGTATTTCAACAAGATCTACGGCTCTACCCTGCCGGTATTTCTACCGGGTATCGGGCCGGGCATCAGGCCCCGCGTCGGCATGCGAATACATGCGGCATCGCAGATCCTCGGTTCGATCTGGGTGATCTTGGACGAGGAGCCGAACGAATTACAGGTCAAAACGCTCGTCGAGGCTGCGGGCGTGGCCGCCATGAGTTTGCTTCGCGCCAAGCTGGCCGCGGATTCGGCACGACGGCTGAGGCTGGGTGAGGTGATCACACTACTCAGTGGCGGCACTTCGGCCAAGGAAGCGGCCGAGCGACTGGGCTACGGTCGTTCGAAGGCAACCGTGCTGGCGGCCGGCTTCCGTGGCGGCGCCGGCGCGTCGTTGGAGGCCGAAGCCGACGTCGATCAACTGACCCTGACACTCAATACCTATCTCCACCAGGTATTTCCACTGTCGGTGGCGGCAGCGATCGGCGGCACCGTCTACGCCGTCATCCCGCACACCCGGCATCAGACCGACGACGACTACGTGCGCCGGATCGCGTCGGAGTTCGCAGACCGTTCCCGTTCGGAGAAGTCGGTGGTCATCGGAATCGGTGCAACGGTGACCGACGTGATGACGCTGGAGAAGTCACGCGACGAAGCCGACCGAGCGCTTCGCGTTCTGAGGTCGACGTGGAATTCCTCGGGCCGGACCGTCGCGCGTGCCGACGACGTGCAGATCAATTCCCTGCTTCTACGCCTCTCCGACGCCCTGGCTGACGAGAACGAGACCGCGTCGGGTCCACTCGCCGTTCTACGCGAATACGACCGCACGCACGACATTAACCTCGTCGACACACTCCGCGCCTGGCTCGACACGTTCGGTGACATTCCGGCGGCTGCGTCCTTGGTTCACATCCACGTCAACACCTTCCGGTATCGCCTCAAGAAGCTTGCCGGAATTGCCGGCATCGATCTCGACGACCCCGAGACGCGATTCAGTCTGATGCTCCAGATTCGTCTCTTTTATCCGGCGACGTCGTAGCGATCTACCAAATCTCACGGAACCTTCGTAAATTCGGACGATGCTCTCCTTCTTTTGTTGGGTGAAGATTCATGCAATCGTCTTTTGCTCCCCACTCGACAGACCTCGCGTCGTTCGGGTCGGGACTTCATCTCCCGGAGGCACCATGAAACAACGGTCCTACGCACTACTGGCCGCGGCAACCGGCACTGTCCTTGCCCTGACCGCATGCTCGTCGGGTGGATCATCAGGTTCGGGTGGGGGTGAGCCGCTCACCGACGGCACCTTCAAGTTTGCACTCGTGGCCGACCCCGGCGCTCTGAATCCGCTGATGACTGCCGCTTCACCGGCACACGCACTGGCACGTCTGAGCTACGACTATCTGCTCAACCCAGATCCCGATACCGGCGTCACCAAGCCGTGGCTCGCCGAAAAATGGGAAGAGACAACTACTTCCGCGTCGTTCACCATTCGCGACGGCGTCACCTGTAACGACGGATCCGCTCTGACTGCCCAG
>NZ_CAURKP010000049.1:0-31118 GCF_963525155.1 uncultured Rhodococcus sp. | reverse complement strand
GCCCCGGGTGCCTCGCCTTCGTACATCGCCGAGTACGCCTGGGCGTCAACCATCACGGCCTCGGTGTCTGCGTCACGTTCTGTGCCGAATCCGTCCGTGGCCTGGTCGCTGTCGGCGACCACGAGATCTGCGGCCGGATCGAATCGTTGCTCGTGTCGGTTCGGTCGCGGCTGAGGCAGTTCCGCCGCGTAAGGGCTCGGCACCTGTTCTTGCGGAACGGACTTCGTGCCGGAAGTGACTTCGGACAAGGCATTTGGCCGCTCCGATTCCGCGAGCGTTGCGACCCCTCCGTGGCTGAACGCCTGAACCGGAACGGGTACCTCCGCCGGGGTGTGGATCGGATACGGCGCAAAGATCGGCGCTACAGCCGGAACCTGAACCGGGGCAGATACCGCGCGCGCCGATGGCGTCATCGACGACTCCGCGATCAGCGCAGCGCCTTGCGCAGTCACGAGTTCCGGCTGCTCGGGCGCGATGAGGGGGCACTCCAGCCACGCGGCGAGGGTCGCCCGCACGATCGGAATGCGTGCACCGCCACCGATCAGGAGAATCGCGTCGGGGTTACGGCCGGACGTTGCGATGACCTCTCGTATCTCGCGTGCGAAGGCCTCCACCGACGTGATGACCAACGAATCGAAAACTTCCCGCGACAGCAGGAGAAGCCCGCCGGGGCCGGGCAGGCACACCGCACTTCGTGAGGACAGCTGTTCCTTCGCGAGTCGGCATCGCGCCTGCAGTTCGGCATCGCCGCCCGGGTCGGCCGGCGTAGCTATACGGCGACGCACGGTCTGATCCGAGTAGACGAGCTCGTCGAAGTGATCTCCACTGACCCGCGTCGACCGGGCGGTGACGACGGTAGACCGCATCTGCCTGTCCACAATGCTGATCGTCGATCCAGAACTACCGATGTCGACGACGACGAGTGTGCTCTGGTCGGTCAACGCACCGGACTCCTCGAGCATTCGAAGCGTCGCGACTACTTCGGGAACCAGCTCGAAGTTGTCGATGCCTTTCTGTTCGAACGCTGTTTGGAGTGCTCCGGCCTGCGCTTGATCCCGGTAAGCGACGACCGTATTGCTGCCGAGGTCGGCATTCTCGGTCAAGGCCACGCCGGTTGCCTCCGCTGCGACTTCCTCGGGAATCTCGCGGCCTCGATCGACCGCTCTGGATCGGAACACCGGACCACTGTGGTCGGGCGTCCCCGGGCGCGCCAAACGCACAGCGCTGGCTCCCACCGTCACACCCAAAACCAAGTTCATGATCCACCTTCGTCGACCGTCGACGGGTTCCGTCACCAGACCCCGTCATTCCCCGGCCGGAAGTCTACCCACTGGGCATGGTCTGCGAGGTTCGCGCATCTCACCTAAGGCCTTCTCGCAGCTATTTTTTCGCTACCTGGACGTTCGACCTACCGCCCCAATCCGCGATAGTTCCAACCGGCGGCGCGCCACAGGTCCGGATCGAGGCAATTTCTGGCGTCAACGATCACCCGCCGCCGAACGAGTGGTTCCAAATTGGCGGGCACGAGTGAGGCGAACTCGTCCCATTCAGTGGCGATCAAGACCACATCAGCATTCCTGCAAGCTTCTGACGTGGAGGTTGCGTAGTGAAGGGTGGGAAACAGTCGGCGAGAATTATCCATGGCCTTCGGATCGAAAACGGTGACCGCCGCCCCGTGCAACTGCATCATTCCTGCAACGTTGAGCGCAGGCGAATCGCGCACATCGTCGGATTCGGGCTTGAACGCAGCTCCCAGCACCGACACGTTAGCTCCCAGCAAACTGCCATCGCAGGCTGCCGTCACCAGTTCCACAGCTTTTGTCCGTCGTCGCATGTTGATGCTGTCGACCTCGCGGAGGAAGTACAGCGCCTGGTCGACACCCAACTCCCCGGCGCGTGCCATGAACGCCCGAATGTCCTTCGGCAGGCACCCACCGCCGAACCCCAAGCCCGCATTGAGGAACCGTCTACCGATCCGAGCGTCGTACCCGAGAGCGTCGGCCAACATCGTGACGTCGGCGCCGGTCGCCTCGCACACCTCCGCAATCGCATTGATGAAGGACACCTTGGTCGCGAGAAACGCGTTCGCAGATCCCTTGACCAACTCGGACGTCGCCAGATCGGTCACGAGGAACGGCACCCCCGCGCCCAGTATCTCGGCATACACCTCGCGAAGAACGCCTTCGGCGTTTCCCGGCCGGTCACGATCGATCCCCAGAACCAACCGGTCAGGGCTCAAGGTATCCGCGATCGCGTGTCCTTCACGCAGGAACTCCGGATTCCAGGCCACCTCTACCGAGCCACCCGCCGGCGCAGTCGCTCGGAGCCGCTCGCCGAGAGCCGCTGCCGTGCCTACCGGCACCGTCGACTTCCCGACTATCAGCGAAGGCTTTCGCAACAACGGCGCCAACATGTCGATCACCGAATGAACATGACTCAGATCTGCGGCGTACTCCCCCTTCTTCTGAGGCGTCCCCACACCGACGAAATGGATGTCCGCAAAATCCGCGGCATCGGAGTAGGAAGTCGTGAACTGCAGCCGACCCGACGCCAGATTCTTCTCCAGCATGTCGGTCAGACCCGGCTCGAAGAACGGGACCTCCCCACGAGACAACTTGTCGACCTTGGACTGGTCGATGTCGACTCCCAGCACGTCGTGGCCAAGTTCGGCCATACACACTGCGTGGGTCGCCCCCAGGTATCCCGTTCCGAACACGGTCATCTTCATGTGTTGTTGGTATGCGTCCGAACTTTCCGAAACGCGTACGCCAGGTGGGCGCGAAACCAACATCGGGCGTACGACGAGTGCGTCGCGTGTGCAACCTATGCTTCTGCCATGCACGTTCTCTTCGTTTGTACGGGAAACATCTGCCGATCACCCACGGGCGAACGCCTTGCACGTGCTTATGCCGCCGAAGCCGGGGTCACCGGATTCACCGCGTCGAGTGCCGGAACCCGGGCGATGGTCGGACACCCGATCGAGCCAACTGCTGCGAGGGTTCTCGCGGGGCTCGGCGGCGACCCCACGGAGTTTCAAGCCCGACGCATGACAGCAGCGCTGGCGTCGGACGCCGACCTCATTCTCACGATGACCGAAAGTCAGCGAGACAAAGTCCTGGCGATGGCTCCGGCGCGGCTCAAGCGCACGTTCACACTTCGAGAAGCCGCACGGTTGGGCTCGCTCGCAGATGCAGGAACTGTCGAGGACCTCGCCGCCGCCAGACCCCGATTTCGTGCCACCGAACCCGAGGACGTCATGGATCCGATGGGTAAGGAAGAGAACGTGTTTCACGAGATCGGACTTGAGATCGCCGATCTCCTCGGCCCGCTGCTCAGCCGACTTCGCTTCGGTGAGCGTTGAGCGCGGGCACCGCGGTCAACTGCGGTAGCGACTTGTCCGACTCGTAGTAGTAGCTGTACTCGTACGCATTGCGTCCGCGAGACGGCGTCATCGTGATGACAGTGCCCAGGACGTGCGCACCCACACTCTGTAGGTTTCCGACCGCGCGCGCCAGTTGATCGCACTTCGTGGAGCCGTGTCGGGCGATCACCAGGGCACCGTCCGACATCGCGGCCAGGACCGCGGCATCCGTGACGGGTAGCAACGGCGAGGCGTCGATGATGACGTAGTCGTATCGCGCCCGCAGTTCCTCGAGAACATGTTTGGCCGTGTCCGTGCCGAGTAGTTCGCTCGGGTTCGGCGGGATCGGTCCGGAGGCGAGCACTGTCAGCCCGTCGAACTCGGTCGGCTGAAGCACATCGTCCAGCGTCGCTTGACCGGAGAGCACCGAACTGACGCCGACACTTCCGAGCAATCCCAAATACTTCGATACTCGCGGCTTCCGGAGGTCGCCCTCCATCAGGCACACTGATTTGCCGGCCTCCGCCAAGACGAGAGCGATGTTCACGGCCGTGGTCGTCTTACCTTCGGAGGGAAGCGAACTCGTGACGACGATGACACGCGGTGGATGGTCCACCTCGAGGAACTGAAGGTTGGTGCGCAACTCACGGAAGGCTTCGGCACTCACGGAACTTCCGTCACTGAAAGCGATCGCGTGATTGACTTCGACGTCCTTGTCGAACGGGATCGTGCCCACCATCGCCGAACCCGCGATCTCTTCTACAGTTCGACGATCTTTCACCGTGTTGTCGAGTCGATCACGAATCAACGCAAGCGCGATCCCCACAACCAGTCCCGCCACTGCGCCGAGCGCGAGGTTGCGCGAAGTCTTGGGTGACACCGGAACAGTCGGCTGTTGAGCCTGCTGTTCGACGACCACACGTGCAGGCGGTGTTCCGCCGTTCTCGGGTGTCTCCAGTTCCTTTGCCAATGCCACGAATTCGGATGAGAGAGTGTTTGCGATCTCGCGTGCGAGTTCCGGTGACGCGTCCTTGACTGCGAGGTCGATCAACACAGTGTCGGGCGCCGACGTCGCAGTGACCTTGGAGGCCAACTCGTCAGCCGACATCCCGCCGACCACCCTCGGTCCCAGTTCGTCGATCGTCCGCTGTGCGAGTGTTCGGCCGGTCAGGAGTTTTGTATAGGACAGAACTCGCTGCTGTGAAAGTTGACTGCCCTGCAGTGCCTCGTTGACCGAGGTACCCGCCGACGTCGAAACGAACAGCCTCGTCGAGGCCTGGTAAACGGGCGTCGAAAGAAGAGAAGCGCAAAGGGCTCCCAGGATTCCGAGCACGGTTACAGCAGCGACTATTCGCCATCTGGCTTGCACTATCTTCAGGTAGTCGACAATTTCCATCTTGATGTCTCCTTCGGCTCACGCATGTCCACTGCGGGTCTGAGCGGTCTTTGCCGGTCGGACCGCGAGGGCGAACCGGGCTTTCTCATTTCGATATAGATCAGCTGCGACGGACGAGACGTCCTGTGCTCACGGGCGTCCCAGTCCGCGGTAGTTCCAACCTGCGCCTCGCCACTCGTCGGGGGAAAGGCAATTGCGCCCGTCGACGATCACTTTCTTGCGAACCACCGAATCGAGATCGGACGGCTGCAACTTCAAGAATTCGGGCCACTCGGTCAATACCAGGACGACATCGGCACCTTCGCAGGCCTCCAATGCATTTGCCGAGTAGGTCAGCGTCGGGAACAGCGCGCGCGAATTGTCCATGGCCTTTGGGTCGTACACGTTCACTGCAGCACCTTGGAGCTGAATCTGACCCGCGACGTTGAGCGCCGGCGAATCACGAACGTCGTCCGAGTCCGGTTTGAACGCGGCACCCAGAACTGCGACTCTCGCACCGAGAAGCGATCCGCATGCCTCCCGCGCCAGTTCGACCATGCGTGTACGTCGGCGCATATTGATATTGTCGACTTCGCGCAGGAACGTCAGTGCTTGGTCGGCACCGAGTTCACCGGCGCGAGCCATGAAGGCCCGGATGTCCTTCGGCAAACACCCTCCGCCGAAACCAATTCCCGCGTTGAGGAATCGACGTCCGATCCGAACGTCGTGCCCGATCGCGTCGGCGAGCACTGTGACGTCGGCGCCCGCAGCCTCGCACACTTCGGAGATGGCGTTGATGAACGAGATCTTGGTGGCCAGGAAAGCGTTCGCTGACGCTTTCACCAACTCCGCCGTCGCAAGGTCCGTGACGAGAAACGGAATCTCCGAATCGATGAGCTCTGCATAGACTTCGCGCGCAACAGATTCCGCTCGACCGCGGACATTTCGATCGACTCCGAGCACAAGTCGGTCCGGGTGCAACGTGTCCTGGACGGCAAATCCTTCACGCAGAAACTCGGGATTCCACGCGACTTCGACGCCGTCACCGATCGGTGCCAGTTCGCGCGCGCGCTTACCGAGCCGTTCCGCGGTGCCCACCGGTACCGTGGACTTGCCGAAGATGACCGAGGGCTTGGTGAGCAGCGGCGCCAAAGTCTCGATCACGGCATCCACGTAGACCATGTCCGCGGCGAACTCACCCTTTTTCTGCGGCGTACCGACCCCGAGGAAGAACACGTCCGCAAATTCTGCGGCTTCCTCGTACGACGACGTGAACTTCAGTCGCCCTCGATCGATGTTGTTTCGTAGGACCTCGCCCAACCCTGGCTCGTAGAACGGAACTTCACCTGCTGCCAGTTTCTCCAGCTTTGCCGCATCGACATCCACTCCGAGGACCTCGTGACCGAGTTCGGCCATACAGGCCGCGTGTGTCGCGCCCAGGTATCCCGTGCCGAATACTGCTATGCGAGTGCTCATGTTGCTCGATCTGCTTTCTCGAGAGTGTGCGAAGTGTGTTGATGGGAAAAGCGATTCAGGTACGTACGGCACCGATGTTGTCGCGGTACCACGAGATCGTCGACGCGATTCCTTCGCGCAATCCGATTGTCGGCCGCCATCCGAGTTCTCGAATCATGCTCACGTCCAGCAGTTTCTGCATCGTTCCGTCCGGCTTCGAGGTGTCCCACCGCGTCTCTCCGGTGTATCCGACCTCCGTGGCGACTATCGAAGCGATCTCACGAATTGTGTGGTCCTCGCCGGTTCCGACGTTGACATGCGATGCACCGTCGTAGTTGTCGAGCAGATGCAGACACGCCGACGCCAAGTCGTCGACATGCAGGAATTCACGTCGCGGATTGCCACTCCCCCAGTTGACAACCGACTGGACTGCCGACGACTGCGCCTCGTCGTAACGCCGAACGAGTGCGGGAAGTACGTGCGATCCGTGCGGCGAAAAATTGTCTCCCGGGCCGTACAGGTTGGTGGGCATAGCTGAGATCCAGGGGCGACCATACTGCCGCCTGGCAGCTTGAACATGGAGTATTCCCGCGATCTTTGCTATTGCATAGGCGTCGTTGGTCGGCTCGAGATGCCCGGTGAGCAGGTATTCCTCCTTGATCGGTTGCGGTGCCAATTTCGGGTAGATGCAAGATGATCCGAGGAACAGGAGACGCTCGACGCCGTGTGCGAGGGCAGCGTCGAGCACGTTCACCTGGATGCGCAGATTCTCCGACAGGAAGTCGACGAGGAAAGTGCTGTTCGCCGCAATCCCACCAACTTTTGCTGCTGCGAGGATCACGTTGGTCGGCTTTTCGCGGGCGAAGAAATCGAAAGCAGCTTCCCGGTCACGTAGATCGAGTTCGGCCGAGGTCTTTCCGAGCAACCTGGTGAAGCCCGCAGATTCCAGGTGTCGCCACACCGAAGAGCCGACCAGACCTCGGTGGCCGGCCACGTAGAACGGTGCGCCTCGATCGAGTGGTCGCGCTGCGAATGAATCACTCATCGCGTCGCCGACCAGTCGGGAAGTGCCGGAGTGTCGATCCACGGCCGCCCTTCGTGTTCGAGCGCTTCGATGTCTGCCTCGACCATGATCCGGGCCAGTTCGGGTGTGTGCACGCCGGCCTTCCAACCGAGTTTGCGCTCGGCATGACTCGGATCCCCGATCAGTGCGTCCACCTCGGTCGGCCGAAGATACCGTTCGTCGAATCGAACGTGGTTTTCCCAGTTCAGACCTGCATGTTCGAACGCGACGGTCAGGAAGTCGCGCACCGAGTAGTTGCCACCGGTGGCGAGCACAAAATCCTCAGGCTCGTCGACCTGCAGCATGCGCCACATTCCCTCCACGTACTCCGGCGCATATCCCCAGTCGCGAATCGCATCGAGATTGCCCATGTACAGATGATCCTCGATACCTGCCTGGATGCGTGCGACCGCGCGCGTGATCTTCCGCGTCACGAATGTCTCACCACGCCTAGGGGACTCGTGATTGAACAGAATTCCGTTCACAGCGAAGATCCCGTATGCCTCACGATAGTTCTTGGTGATCCAGTACGAGTACACCTTCGCCGCACCGTAGGGCGAACGTGGGTAGAACGGTGTCTCCTCGTTCTGCGGTGGCGGTGTGGCACCGAACATCTCGGAACTCGACGCCTGGTAGAACCGGCAGTCGAGTCCGGCCATCCGAACCGCTTCGAGTAGTCGGATCGACCCGACGCCAGTGGTGTTCCCGGTGTGTTCGGGTTCGTCGAAGCTGACCCTGACGTGAGACTGCGCAGCGAGGTTGTACACCTCGTCCGGATTGATCTGCGCGAGTAGTGTCACCAGGCGCGCTCCGTCACTGAGGTCACCGTAGTGAAGAAAAAGTCGGGCATCCGCATCGTGCGGGTCAACGTAGATGTGGTTTATCCTCGAAGTGTTGAACGTCGAGGATCGACGGATCAGTCCGTGAACCTCGTAGCCTTTGGAGAGCAGCAACTCGGCAAGGTAAGAGCCGTCCTGCCCCGTGATTCCGGTAATCAGTGCGCGTTTCATCCTGCGTTCCTTCCGTTGCGGGACAGCCCGCCTGATAGTTGCGAAACCACGGTTGTGGTCCGTAGTCCTCCGAATCGCTCGGCAGTCTTGATCTCGCTCATGCGCGTCCCCCCAAACGGCCGAAGACTTTTCGTATGTCACGTGATGCCAGCCGTACGAATGTCGAGTTACCGAACAGGTAGCGCCGCCACAGACGTTTGGGTTCGGATACAAGTCGATACAACCACTCGAAACCCGAGTTCTGGACGAAAGATGGCGCCTCCGAAACAGTTCCGGCCAAGAAGTCGAAGGCCGCGCCGACACCGACGGCCACGTAGTCGGTTCGATCCGCTATCGCCTTCGTGACAAAGTCCTGCTTCGGCGCACCCAGACCGACCCACACGATGTCCGGTGACGTCGGATCGACCTTCGTGATGATGTCGTCGACGAACTCCTCGCTGAACGCGGCAAACGGCGGGGCATATGTGCCGGCCACCTTGATTCCCGGGTATAACTCCTCGACTCGATCCGTCAAGAGATTCAACGTCTCTTCTGTCGTGCCGACAAAATGGTGACGAAGGCTGTAGCGGCGTCCCTTGTCCAGGGTGGCCTCGAAGAACGACGGACCCCGGACTGGTCGAACACCGACGTGATCGGCGGTGCCGCCGATCAGGCGCATCACCCAGCTGACCGGGGTTCCGTCTGCGAAGTTCACACCGGGACCCTTCAAAACCGCGGAGTAGTCGCGATCACTGTGCGCCGCCGACACGCAGTAGGAATTCGACAACCTCACGGAGACTCCGGTTCCGGCTCCCTCTCGTCTGTCGTTGACTACCCAATCGGTAGCTCCCTCGAGATTGGTCGCGGCAAACGGAATGCCACCCACCTCGATGACCTCGAACGGACTGCTCATCTGTCTCACCACTTCTTCGAGTTCGTTTGTCGACGTTCATTGCACTGGCCGTAGCTGCGTGACAAGACTGATGTCAACCGAGATCGAGTCCAATCACGCTGCGGTTCAAAGAGAGAAAGCTCTGTCTCGACAATCGATCGAGCGATACGAGAGGAGAGAGTCGACGCCGGAGCAACCTGGATCGTCACGGCGTTCCTACCTGCCAGTGTCGGCACACCGCCGAGATCCAAACAGACCACCGGCAGGCCCACCGCAGCCGCTTCGGCCGCCACCCAGCCGCCCGAATCGTGCATGCTCGGGAAGAGCAGAGCGGAGGAGGCCCCCATCTCGCTTACCACTTCCGATCTGTCGCGCCATCCGCGAAGCGTGACCTGACCGCGCCGATACGGAAGCGACTTCTCGATCCGCCCGCGGGCGGGTCCCTCCCCGACAAAGGTCATGGACCAATCGGTGCCCAGCTGCTCGAGCGCATCCAGAATCAGGTCGATTCCTTTGTATTGCAACAGTCTTCCTACGAACAAGAGTCTTCGTTTCGGTCTGGGTACCGCTTGCTTCTCGATTCCGTCGTAGTCCAGAACACAATTGGGTTGGACGACGACATTGCGTGCCCGCGGTGCGCCTCGTCCGCTGTCGGAGTTCATCGCGATGAAAGTGTCGACTCGTCCGGACATGAAGATGTGTGTCAGTGACCGAACGGCTTTCGTGGAGCAGGTCCGAACTGCCGTGGTTGCCAGGTACCGCATACCGATGCGCCTGGCGAGCGGCATCGGCGGGTAGGTGTTGCCCCCGGCAGGCCCCCATACCAGTCGTACTCCGCCGGCTCCACCGAACAGCACCGGTGGGGGCAACCAGTCGGAGGCGAACGTTGCATGATGCAGGACGTCGAAGTTTGCCGCTTCACGCCGAACGAACAGTGAAGTGTGCCAGAGCCATCGGAGGTATCGACCGTACGATCCGGCTTCTTCCGCGGGCAAAGTCGCTATTCGCACGACACGAACCTCGCAACCGAGCTGTTCACACTCTGATTCCAATGCGGGAGCCTCACCGGAGCGAGTCACCACCGTGATCGACTCACACAGTTCGGAAGCCGCCGAGAGAAGCGCCCAACCCGCACCGGATTCACTCCCCTGATTCGGATCGCAGGCGTATGCCGTCATCAACAACCGTGTCATCGCGCTACCACCAGCCTCTGTGCGCGCGGCGTCCGAGAATCGCTGCGGCTGAATCGCTCTGAGAACCAACCGATGTTGCGTGCACCGTTGTCGAGAACCACGCGCTTGATCCGTGGACTGATCAAGGCAACGGGGATCAACGTCGCCGACGCGAGTAGGAGCAGAGCGCGTTTGGCACTCTGAGCCGCCAACAGTGGCAGCTCGAGCTGTCCCTGACAGACCGCGAGGATTCGTCCGTTGTTGACATACCGGGCGAAGAGCCAGGAATCCCGACGCCGATCCTCGCCTACGGGTTCGTACGCAAGCGCCTCGTCGCACCACAACAACCGGACACCGCCGGCGCTCATCCTGAGCGTGAACTCGGTGTCCTCGCCGCCAGGTAGATCCCAGTCGTCACTGAAGTTCAAGCCGTTCAAAGCCTTCAGGTCCAACAACAGATTTCCAGCGCCTGCAGACGCAACCGGGGTGCCGGTCGAATGGCGAACGCGAGTGTGCAATGGAAGTTCCGAGGCAGGCAGACCCACCGGAATCACAGGACCGGCCACAGCACCTGCGTCGAAATCTGCTGCGCAGGTGAGGAGATTCGACAGCCAGTCGACATCGACGTACTCGTCGTCGTCGACGAAGACGATGTAACGACGATCTCGTGCACGGGCGAGATCGACGAGCGCACGTCGCGCCGGAGATACCCCGCCGAATCCGAGATGCAGTCGTTCGATCCCGTCGGCAACATACGTCGGCGTGGTGGATTCCGGATCGTTGTCGCCTACTACGACCTGGGCGGAGGCACCGGAAGCCTGGATCGATGCCCGGACGCTGTCGATGCAGACAGCCAGTTCCGATTCACGACGGAAGGTCAGAATCGCCACTACGACGCCGCTGGGATTCTTCATGAGAGATCAACTTTCGGTCGGGCGTCACGGTTCATCGAAACCAGAAGTGCGACGCTCGCGCTGACGCACGCCGACGCGGCCAATGCTCCTGCGACGGGTACGGCGCTGTCGGTCAGTCCCGCCCCGAGGACGATCAGAAACTGCAGAGGTAACAGCAAGGCGCGAAATCTGTTGAGGTTTCCCGTCTTGTCCACGACGCGGATCGACGTGCCGACTCCCAGCAGAATCCCGTTGAACGCCACCGCCAACCCGCACAGCAGAATGACCGGTATCAAGTTCGGAAAGTGCGACCCGACCAGATGATCCATCAATCGCACTCCCGAGAATCGAATCTCGAGCGTGAGACAGATCAGCGAAACGCAGATGATCGAAACCCAGAAGATCTGCAAGCCCACTCGGCGGCCGAGTGCCATGCACTCGCTCGGGCTCATCGCTTCGACACCACTGCCGAACTTACGCATCAGAATTGGCGAGATGCCCGCGAACATCAAGGACAGCGGACCGAGCAGTGTCTGGGCAGTTCTGATCTCACCGATCATCGAGATCGACGCCACCACAGTGAGTATCAAGAACATCGCCTGCTGCGCAGCTGATCCCATCAATATCTCGATCGCAAACGGCACGGATCTATATCGGTGAGTGCGCGAGTACCTGATCGACGGTACCGGCGGTACCAGACGCATGGATGCGTGACCGAGAGCGAGCGCGACGAAGACACCGACCGTATAGGTCACGAGTGCAAGTGTCAGATTCTCGACCAGGAAAGCTGCAATAAGGACGAACGAGAGTGTCACGATCTGTATCGACACAGAGATCCAACTCGCACCGTCGTGCATCAGCATCGTGCGTATCACGTCCAACACCACGAAACCAGCTGCAGCCAAGGCGTATACCGTGAGATTCATCGAGTCCGAGCCGGCGATCACGAACAGTGCCCACACCGATGTCACCGATACCGCCGCCAGCACGATCGTGGGCGCCAACGCCGGTCCACGCTCGTCGGACCCCGCCCCTCGCGACAGCCAGACGTCGACGCCGATCGCTCTCCCCAGTGCCAGTGCCAACAGACCCGCCGATTGAATCACGGCTACCTGGCCGACTTCGATCGGACCACCGAGTCGTGCCACCGAGGTGAGAACGACAAAAGTGAGGACGCTCGAAAGCCCTTGATCGGCCATGAATGTCACATGCCGAGTGCGATCGTTCACGATCTCACCTCGTCGATGAGCTCACGCATCGACGTCGCCGCTTTGCGCGATGTGAAGCGATTCGAGTAGTGACGATAAGCGGATCTGCGTATCGCCGATCGATCGTCCGCTCCGAAGATTCGATCGAGGGCCTCGCGTATCGACGACTCTTCCAAGGTATGGAGAGGCGTTCCGCCCGGTCCGACGATGTCCGCGAGTGCACCGTTGGTTGCGTAGATGACCGGGGTGCCAACCGACATCGATTCGATCGCAACGCGTCCGAACGGTTCTGCCCATTGAGACGGCACCACGGACGCCGCACTGTCGCGAAGTATCTCGATCACATCTTCGTGCGAAGTGAATCCGGCCAGCGTGACGTTGTCGAGAGCTGCGCTTATGCTGGAGATCTCGCCGTACTGCGGTCCGTCACCGAGAACTGTGAGCGAGGGACTTCCAGCGCCCTGCGGCCAGTTGCGCACCAAATCCAGGACGCCCTTCTCCGGTGTCAGTCGGCTGACGCACACAACCGAATCAGTGCTCCGAAACTCGGGTTCATTTTCTTCGAATCCGAAGTTCGGACGAACCACGACGCGGCCAGAACTGATCAGTCGTCCTTCGACCAGACGTGCTGTCATCGCGCTCGTTGCGACGAACCTGTGCTGCTTCCACCCAAAGACGCTCAGCTTGACCGCCGTAGCGCTCAGGTAGCAGACAAGGCTCTGCAGTCGGCTGTTTCCGTAGCATCCGTTGCGGACACAACTCGTGAAGTATTTGGTGGAACCGCATTCGGTGCACGTGCCATCTGCGCGCAACTTGGCTGACGGTGTGGCGAGGCGATAGTTCCGAACCGCCTGCAACGTAGGAATTGCGGCGGCTCTTGCGGCCACGAGCAACGACGCCGAGAACGCCGGCCAGAGATTGTTCACGTAGATGACGTCGGGGCGCTCCGAACGGATGATGCGCAACGCATCGACGAGTACGCGAGGACTGAACACTGCGGTGACTGCCGCCCACGGTCCCCGGGAGATCTTGGAATTCTCGGTGGTGCACTGAACCGTCTCGTATCCGATCGATTTCAGGAGCTTGGATTCGTTGGCGAAGCTCTGCTCCTCACCACCCGGATTCCGATAGATCGCATGGAACATCAAGGCTTTCGGCGGCGTGAATCCACCGGCGGACGTCGGGTTCACTTCAGGCTTCGAACGCGCTACATCGAACGACTTGTACATCTCAGTGACCTCCTCTTCGCTCCGGAGCGAACCTGTACGCGTCGTTCTTGTCGGCACGAACCCCACGGATCGACAACTCGGCGTTGCCCGCACTGTGAGAGCGGTGGGTCGAGGGTCCGTACGGCGCCAGGAAGACCCATGCGATCAGCCACATGGCGCCGAAGAAGAGCGTCGACTCCGTCAAGTCCATCGAGAAGACGAGAACCATGATCGCGACGACGGCGATGTACTCCGTTCTGCTGCGGGCTCGCCCGAGCGCCGTGCTCAGAAGCAGGTAATAGCCGGCCAACAGCAGCAGGAATCCGATCCAACCGATCTGCAGCCGAATGTCGAGCATTCCGTTGTGTGCGCTGGTCGCCGGAAAGGACAGCTTTGACCGAATCATCTGCCCCACTGCACTGTCCGGCGCCCACACCGAGCCGAAGCCCCATCCGAGCAGAGGCCGCTGTTCGGCGTAGTAGTCGGATACCGTCCAGAGATGTAACCGGCCGGTCAGCGTGACATCTCGCGAGAGTAGCGCCGCGACATCGGGTCCGAGCACCTTCATCGCGCCGGACACCCCGAGGTACAGGCCGATGATCACAGTCGAGGCGAGGTGAGCGTTCGGTGTCCGTCGAAAGCACCTCAGAGCAAGCATTGTCGCCAGCGCAATCCCCGCAGCGACGAGACCGGTCTGGCTCCGGGCCTCGAACAACACGATGCCGGCGACAGCCAGCGCCGCCACCCACGGAATACGCTTGACGTCGGGAAGCATGAGCATGACACCGACAAGTACAACTTCGATGGCAGCCATTCGTCCCAAAGTGTTCTTGTGCGTGAAGATTCCGCGATAAGCAACGGCGCGGGTGTCCACGTCGATGCCAGTCGAAGGATCGAGGAACACGACCATCAGCGACAGCACGAGAAGTACCAGCAAGGTGAGGGCAACAGTCCGCACTCGCACCGCGAAGGTCAACTCACGGGCGACGATGATTCCCGTGATCGCCAGGCACACGACGACGATGCCGGCGACGGCGGAGTTCCGGGGCAGTGTCGACCAGTACCAGCTGGTTGCCGGGACGCCGGCCGAGATCATAAGCGTGAAGACAGGCCACGTCGTATTGCGTGGGTATCGCCGGTCGAGGAAGTAGACCAACGCAAGTGTCGCCGAAAGAACGGCCGAACCGTGTACGAGCAACGATCCGAGCGCTGTCCTCTGCGTGTACGCCTGAAAGGCTCCGCTCGCGCCGATGACCGCGATCACCAATGCCGTTCGCAAGATCAGCGGATTGTTCGGTGCCTCATTTTCGCAAGGCGCCGGTACCGCCTTCTTGTCAGTAGGCGCCATCACTTCCCACCACCGCCTTGAGCGTCTTCGCGACGATCATGACGTCACCCATCATCGACCAGTTGTCGACGTAGGAAAGATCCAGGCGGACAGTGTCTTCCCACGAAAGATCAGAACGTCCGCTGACCTGCCACAGGCCGGTGACACCGGGCTTGACCAGTAGCCGACGACTGACCGCACCGTCGTACATCTCGACCTCGCGCCGAAGCGGTGGCCGCGGGCCTACAACGCTCATCTCACGCCGGAGGACATTGACGAACTGGGGCAACTCGTCGATCGAGTATCGGCGCATGAATCGACCGACCGTCGTCACACGCGGATCGTCTCGCATCTTGAAAAGCACTCCGGCGCCTTCGTTCTCCTTCATCAGCGCCGTGACCTGTGAATCCGCATTCTGGACCATCGAGCGGAACTTGAGCATGGGGAACGGCTGACCGTCCAACCCCATCCGCTCGGACTTGTACAGAACCGGCCCCTTGCTCGTGAGCTTGACGGCGATCGCAGCCGCCAGTAGCACCGGACTGATCACGGCGAGTACCACGGTTGAGAAGACGATGTCGAAGGTCGTCTTCGTGAACTTCTGCGCGCCGTGATAGCGCGGACGCTCGACATGGATCAGCGGAAATCCAGCGACCGGGCGCATCGAGAGCCTCGGCCCGGACACATCCAGAATCCCTGGTGCAACAACAAGGTCCACATGATCGCGCTCGAGATCCCAGGCCAACGTGCGCAGCCTTTCCGGTCCGAACCGCTCCGACGCCGTCACTGCCACCGTGTCGGCACCGACCTGTTCGATTGCGTTCGTGACACTGTGCTCGTCTCCGAGCACCGGAATGTCCCGACCGTTCACTGTGACAACTTCGCCCACGTCTCCTCCGTAGCCGGGTACGCAGACTCCGACAACTCGGTATCCATGGGCATCGTCGCGCTCGAGGTTGCGTGCAAGATCGACAACCGCCCCTCGCACACCGACCACAAGTACGGCAGTTCGAAATTCACCTCGGGCTCGCTCACGAGCAATCACCCGTCGCCAGATCCAACGACTCGCGATCAAGGCGGTCAATCCCATCGGAAACGCCACGGCAAGGTACAGGCGCGCGATCTCCAGGTGAAGGAGAAGGCTGGCGATCGCAATCAGTCCGAACAGGCGGAGCGTTCCGACAGCGATCAATCGGTACTCCTCAGGGCCGCTTCCGATCACGCGAGGAGATCTGGTCCGAAATACCCTCAGTACGGCAAACCAGCCGATAATCAGGGCGAAAGACAGTGCGGTGTAGCTGAAATGGCCGAATGCTTCACCGTCGACGACATCCGCGTCGCTACCGAATCGCCACCATTGAGCCAGAAACACAACTGCCGCAACGATGATCGTGTCGGTGATCGCCAGACGACGAAGATACGCAGATTGCCATTTCCTGCGTGCGGAAACTCCACCGGCCCTCTCCGGCGTTACTCGTCGGTGTTGTTGTGGCCGCTCTTTCGTGGGCGCGGCCATCTCGAGAACCGTCATATGTTCAGAAACCTTTCCCCATGCACAGAATTCGGCCTGAAGATGTTCACCGGCCGAGGTCCATCGGACCGCCTTGCCGATTCCCGAAACTTCGACAGCGAAGCAACTGCTCCGCATTGCTGCGTTCAGTGCGAATGGTCGCATTACGTGCGCCTTGCAGTTAACCCGGCGACTATTGTCAGGCCTCGGCCCAACTGTCGATTATTGCGGCATTGCCGCAGCTCACACCCCGTGATTGAAGCAGAGTCCACTAACAACCCAAACACAGGACGATCGGCGATTTCTCCTCGCCCGCTGACGTCGCCGGCCTCGATATTGCCAGGACTCACATCTTGGCAACTCTTCGGCTAGCTGGTCAGTACCAGTGAGGAGTTTGCCACATTCCGGACAGCGTGGCAATAGCGCTTTCCGAAGTTCTTCCCGACGCCAGCATTGACGTCAGTTATTCACCCTCCGACAAGAAGGAGTGAACATTGCTCACCATTACCATTGCGTACCTATAGTTTTCATCGCCTAGCCCATTTGGGCTCCGCGTTTGGACGAAAACCAGCACGCGGTTGGTAAACACTCTGCAATCCATACTTTGATGCGCTCAGCGTCGACTCAGCCCTGGACGATTGTTCGACACTTCGCCTCTGGGCGTCTTACCTACTCCTGGCCGGCATTGCGCGAACCTACGATCGGGCGACACCGAGAATTCAGACATGCAAAAGGAGGAGTGTGGACCGCCAGCGATCGCCTGTGAGGTCCTGAAATACTTGCAGCACAGCCCAATTAGGGAAATGCGAGTTGCGCAGCCGCTCGGCTGCAAAGCGGGGCGACCGCTACCGATGGCTATGGCTATGGCCATGGCAAACGTGTGTGGCCGTGTAGGGTCAACGGACGCTCGACACGCTCGTTCGCACCCAGTAGCGGAGCGTGTCTCTCGAACAACCGACATTGCGGGACAACTGATCAGCTGGGCGCACGCTCTCGAGTAAACCCCCGCACGCTTCGATTGCCTTACGCGAAACCGGGTTCCTTTCGTCGCAGGTAACCAGGACACGACTGAGCCCCACCGGGTCGCCGACATACGCGAGCACCTCACCCAGAGCAGTCGACGCTATCCCTTTCCGGCCCTCCGACCGACGGACCCCGTGGCCGATATGACCACCGACGTCGGCCAAGAACTCGTTCATGCTGAGTCGCAGCTGGCCGACAACCCCCGCACCCGCTGTCCAAATCCATCGAGGGATGCCAGATCGACATCTAGGCGTTGCGAAACTCTCGAGGCCGAATCGGGCTGGTCCGCCTGCGGTCCGCCACACTCGCTACGCGATTCCAACCAAGACGCCCACAAGGCCTCGTCGGTCGCAACCAGATCGACAGTCATAGAGGCACCGGTCAAGCAGGGACAGCTCAGACCGCAGCGTCACATCCCGCATGCCCGTGCCTACCCGATTACTGCGACGGCCGATGAACCTGCATTCCGGCAGTGCGCGTCGCAGACTCAGAGGACCCGACTGGAGATTGCGTCCGATTCACCACACAGAGAAGGGCCCCCGAGCATTGCTCGAGGGCCCTATGAGGCGTCGGGATTTTAAAGTGCGACCAGGTCAGATGACTGTCGACGTGACCTTTCGTTCGCCGACTGGATTGCTGTCCACGGAACCTTCCACGGCCACGTCAGCGACAACCGGATCGGAATCGTAGTAGTACTTGTACTCGTAGACACCACGACCGTTCAGCGGGGTCATCGTGATGACAGTACCGAGAATCGTCGCGCCCACACTGTGGAGATTGCCGACCGCCCTGCTCAGCTGTTCCCTCTTCGTCGTGCCGTGACGAGCAATCACTAGCGCACCGTCCGCCAGCGCTGAAAGAACTGCAGCATCCGTAACCGGAAGCAACGGCGAGGCGTCGATGATGACGTAGTCGAACCTTCTGCGGAGATCGGTAAAGACCGCATGGGCAGTGTCAGTCCCCAGCAGTTCGCTCGGGTTCGGGGGAATCGGACCTGAGGCAAGAACCGTCAGGTCAGCATTGCTCGTGACTTGAAGTACGTCGTCGAGATCTGCTTGCCCGGCCAGGACCGAGCTCAGACCGACGCTTCCGATAAGTCCGAGGTACTTCGAAACGCGAGGCTTACGGAGGTCACCTTCGACGAGACACACCTTCTTGCCTGCCTCGGCCAACACGAGTGCGATGTTCACCGCAGTCGTGGTCTTTCCCTCGGAGGGAAGAGAACTCGTAACGACGATGACACTCGGTGGGCGATCCACGGCCAGGAACTGCAGATTGGTTCGCAGCTCGCGGTACGCCTCGGCACTTGCGGAGTTGCCCTCGTGGAAGTTGATCGCTTGATGAACTTCGCGTTCCTTGTCGAACGGAATTGTTCCCACCATCGCCGCGCCGGCGATGTCTTCGACCACCTTGCGCTCTTTGACGGTGTTGTCCAGGCGATCACGCACCACAGCCAACCCGATCCCCAGCAGAAGCCCGATCGCGGCACCGAGCGCCACGTTCCGCGAAGTCTTCGGCGACACCGGTTCCGCGGGAGTTTGTGCTCGCTGTTCGACAACGACGCGCGCAGGTGCTGTGCCACCATTTGCGGGCGTACCCAGATCTTTGACCATCACGACAAACTCGTCCGAGAGCGCATTTGCGATTTCACGTGCCAGTTCAGGCGACGCATCTTTCACGCTCAAATCGAGCAGTACTGTATCCGGCGCCGATGTGGCGGTCACCTTGGACGAAATCTCCGCAGCGGAAAGCCCGCCGAGTCGATCGGGCCCGACTGAATCGATCGTTCTCTGTGCCAGTGTCTCGCCGGTAAGGAGCTTGGCGTAGGAAGTGACCAACTGCTGTGAGAGCTGGTTACCTTGGTAAGCCTCGTTCACGGTTGTTCCGGTAGAAGTCGACACGAACAGGCGCGTGGAAGCCTGGTAGATCGGCGTGGCAATCAACGAGGCGCCCAATGCGCCCAAGATCACGACCACAGTGACGACAGCGACTATCTTCCACCGTGCCTGCAAAATCTTCAGGTAGTCCCGTACATCCATCGTCGAATCTCCTTCGGCTCGAACACGTATCACGTCTTCGAGTAGTAATCGACAGCCGCTGTCGAGCCGCTGCACTCAATGCAGGCTGAACGAGGCAGCCAATCTTCTATCGCGTGTCCCTGCGTCACAGCGCGAGGTATTTGCCGAAACAGCCAGGGGGGAGAGGCCTTCACGGCATCTCACACATCTCACTTCCTGGCCGATGCATGATCGGGAAGTGGCGAACACGCGACACTGACAAACCCGCGACACTGACAAACCCGCGACACTGACATCGGGCCCACTCACACATCGCGCAGAGCAGACACAACGTGCAGCCAGGCTGAACTCTACTGCGTCATTGGTCTTTTCACCACCGCAACGGAGCCTCGAAACTTCCTAGAAATCGTCAGTCGACCGTGACGACCATGAAAGGGTCACATACCACAGCGGGCCGTAGGACCAACGTCCGTCGACGACCAACTACGCAACTTGCCGCCGGAAGTTGATGCATACCAACCGAACAAGGCATCATGCCCCTCACCCTGTGATGCACGAGCGGCTATCCCAGCATCTCCCCCGGCCACAGCTCGCTCGCTGACGGACTTTGGTCCCGGGCACACGGCCCCTTCCCCTCGATGCCTACAACACCCACCCTCCGTGAAGGTTTCACCGGTTTACGGCCTTCCGAGACCTCGGTAGGTCCACCCTGCGTCGCGCCAGGTGGTCGGTTCCAGACAGTTACGTCCGTCGATGATGACCTTCTTGCGGACGACAGGTTCGAGGTCCGACGGCAACAACTTTCGAAACTCGGTCCACTCGGTCAGAACCAAGACGACATCAGCGCCTGCACACGCTTCAAGTGCGCTCGAAGTGTAAGTGAGGGTGGGGAACAACGCCTTCGAGTTTCCCATCGCCTTCGGGTCATAGACATTGACGGCAGCGCCTTGCAGCTGAATCTGCCCGGCAACGTTCAGCGCAGGTGAGTCGCGCACGTCGTCGGAGTCAGGCTTGAAGGCTGCACCGAGAACCGCCACATTGGCTCCGAGTAGAGAACCACACGCTTCTCGAGCCAGTTCGACCATCCGAGTACGACGACGCATGTTGATGTTGTCGACTTCGCGTAGGAAAGTGAGTGCTTGATCTGCTCCCAGCTCACCAGCACGTGCCATGAAAGCACGGATGTCCTTCGGTAAGCAGCCCCCACCGAAACCGATTCCGGCGTTGAGGAATCGCCTACCAATTCTCTCGTCGTGGCCGATGGCATCGGCAAGAACGGTCACATCCGCACCTGAAGCCTCGCACACCTCCGAGATCGCATTGATGAACGAGATCTTCGTTGCCAGAAATGCATTGGCTGATGCTTTGACCAACTCCGAAGTCGCAAGGTCGGTCACAACAAAGGGAATACCTTCGTTCAAGAGTTGCTCGTACACTTCACGCGCAATCGATTCCGCACGTCCGGGTCGATTGCGGTCGACCCCGAGCACAAGCCGGTCCGGGTGAAGCGTGTCTTTCACCGCGTAGCCTTCCCGGAGAAATTCCGGGTTCCACGCCACCTCCACGTCTTGTCCGGCAGGCGCCAGTTCCCGTGCCCGCGCACCCAATCGCTCTGCTGTACCGACTGGCACAGTTGATTTCCCGAAGATTACGGTCGGCCTGGTCAAGAGGGGTGCGAGTGTCTCGATCACCGAATCGACAAAACGCATGTCGGCCGCGAACTCCCCCTTCTTCTGCGGCGTACCGACGCCGAGGAAGTGGATGTCGGCGAACTCTGCGGCCTCCTCGTAGGAAGCCGTGAATCGAAGACGTCCCGCGGCTATGTTGCGGCGCAGTACTTCCTCGAGTCCCGGTTCGTAGAAAGGAACCTCCCCAGCTTCGAGCATAGCGAGCTTGTTCGGATCAACATCCACCCCGAGAACCTCGTGACCCAACTCGGCCATGCAAGCTGCGTGTGTCGCCCCGAGGTAGCCTGTGCCGAATACCGCAATACGAGAAGTCATAACGATGTCTGCCTGTCGAAGTCGAGTTTACGTCGAATAATGCTGTAGTACTTCATGTCCTGATCGAATCGACGTTCTGTCGATACCACTCCACGGTCGATGCGATCCCCGCACGAAGATCAATCTTGGGCTGCCACCCCAAATCTCGAAGCTTCCCGATGTCAAGCAACTTCCGCGGCGTCCCGTCAGGTTTCGAATGATCCCACTCGATCTCGCCGTCGAACCCGATCTCGTCCGCCACGATCGCAGAGATCTCCGCGATGCTCTGGTCCTCGCCTGTACCAACATTGACGTGTTCTGCTCCGTCATAGTGGTCGAGCAAATGAAGGCAGGCATCCGCCATGTCGTCGACGTGGAGAAACTCGCGCCTCGGCGTCCCGGTGCCCCAGTTCACGACTGAAGCAGCTCCATCACGGCGCGCGTCGTCGAAGCGTCTGATGAGGGCTGGCAGCACATGAGAGCCCTTGGCAGAGAAGTTGTCACCCGGGCCGTAGAGATTGGTCGGCATCGCGGAGATCCACGGACGCCCGAACTGCTTTCGAACAGCCTGTACCTGCAGGATTCCCGCGATCTTGGCGATGGCATATGCATCGTTCGTCGGTTCCAAATGACCGGTCAGCAAATATTCTTCGCGAATCGGTTGAGGAGCGAATTTCGGGTAGATGCAGGATGATCCGAGGAACAGCAGGCGATCTACGTCGAACTCGGCCGCCGCGTCCATCACGTTCACCTGGATGCGAAGGTTGTCGGAGATGAAGTCCACCGGCAGTGTGCTGTTCGCCAGTATCCCGCCCACCTTGGCTGCCGCGAGGACCACGTTCTTCGGCCTCTCGGCGGCGAAGAACTCGAACACGGCACCGCGGTCGCGAAGATCGAGTTCGGCGGACGTGCGACCGACAAGGCGATTGAAACCGTCGGCCTCCAAACGACGCCAGATCGCTGAACCCACGAGTCCACGATGGCCCGCGACGTACACCGCATCGTTCCGATCGAGGGACTTCTGCGCGTACTCCCCCGTCATCGAGCATGCTCCCAATCCACCAGGTTCGGGCGGTCGATCCAGGGCTTGCCCTCACACTTCAGAGCCTCGATGTCCGCATCGACCATGATTCGAGCCAGCTCGGGGGTATGTACAGTCGCCTTCCAGCCGAGCTTCTGCTCCGCCTTACCTGCATCTCCGATCAACGCATCTACTTCCGTCGGCCGCAGATAGCGCTCGTCGAAGCGCACATGATCTTCCCAGTTCAGACCGGCGTGCTCGAAGGCCACCGTCAGGAAATCCTTGACCGAGTAGTTACCGCCTGTCGCGAGCACGTAATCGTCCGGCTCGTCGGCCTGAAGCATCCTCCACATTCCCTCCACGTACTCCGGCGCGTAGCCCCAGTCGCGGATTGCATCGAGATTACCCATGTACAAATCGTTTTCCAGGCCGGCCTTGATCCGCGCCACCGCTCGCGTGATCTTGCGAGTTACGAATGTTTCGCCTCGCCGCGGAGATTCGTGGTTGAACAGAATTCCGTTCACGGCAAAGATCCCGTACGCCTCGCGGTAGTTCTTGGTGATCCAGTACGAGTACACCTTCGCCGCACCGTACGGCGATCGCGGATAGAAGGGAGTCTGCTCGTCCTGCGGAGGCGGTGTCGCACCGAACATCTCGGAACTGGACGCCTGGTAGAACCTGCATTCGAGACCAGCCATCCGGACTGCTTCGAGCAACCTGATCGACCCGATTCCCGTCGTGTCTCCGGTATGTTCGGGCTCGTCGAAACTTACCCGTACATGTGACTGCGCTGCGAGGTTGTAGACCTCGTCCGGGCGTATCTGTGCGAGAAGAGTGACCAAACGCGCCCCGTCGCTGAGATCTCCGTAATGAAGGAACAGTTTTGCATCCGGCGTGTGGGGATCCACATACATGTGATCGATTCGAGCCGTATTGAACGTGGACGATCTACGAATAAGTCCGTGGACCTCGTATCCCTTGCTCAACAACAGCTCGGCCAGGTATGAACCGTCTTGGCCTGTAATTCCGGTAATCAGTGCACGTTTCACTTGAAACTCCGTCCTCGAAGCAGATACTTGTCTGCGAGTAGTCATCGGCCGAATTGTGTTGTGTGGGAGCAGCGAACCCACAACCAGAACTGAGAAACCCTCACGGCATTACTGCCTCCTTGATCCGCGATCTCAGATCCTCCAGTTCCGCGGCAGCGGAATCCATTCCGCGAGAGATTCGGGTAGATTCGTCGTGCCCTAGATTCAAGCTGCCACCCGTCGCATCGTCCATCCAGGAGGCCTGCGGTGCGAGTACCGGTTCCAGCGAATCCCTCAGCTTCGGTACCGAACTACTACCCGACATCACCGGTATCGATCCGCCTCGAGCGCTCAGGATCAAAACATGGAGGCGGTCACTGACGGTTACGGCGGCGCGCTCGTACAGGGCACGGACAGCGAACTCCTGTTGCCGATGGGTCGTGTCATCGTCCCATCCCATGTAGGGAATACCCAGCGTCGCAGCAACTTCGCGGTTGTGGCTGTCGTCCTCGACAACCTGGCAACAGGCCATCAAATCCAAACCATTTGCCGAGAACTGACTTTGGATCGACCGAAGGGTCGCGTAGTTCACCGGTCGGTCATGCCGAAGTGAAAGCAAGGCTATTTCTCGGCTCGCAGATTCTCTGCCTGCAGACTTCGCTCCGTCGGATACGCCGGCCCGGAACGCGAGATCGGGATAGAACCGACTCTTACCTCGCAGGTACTCACACGTCCTTTTGTCACGTGCCGCGTAGACGTCGGCTACGCCGACGAGGATCTTCTCGGGTACTGCCGCCATTGGGCTTCGCACCTCGATCGACCGGCCCAAAACGAGGACTCGTGTACCGAACATGCGAAGCACCGCAAAGACTGTCACCAACAACGAGTGCTTGACGACGCTTGCTGCTGATGCCCCCAGAACCGCCGGCCCAGGTGCCATCACGATCACTGCCCGCTTTCGGCGCATCGTATCGGACAAAATCGCTCGCCAGAAGCTGATACCCGAATCCATGACCTCGTCGGTCGGTTCCCAATCGAAGGCATCGACGTACTCCGCGCTCATACTGCCCGAAAATACAACGGGTTTGAATCCCAGTTCACGCATGTAGTCGACTGCTGTTCGGCGTATCTCGATGTCACCCAGATTGCCCTGAGCTGCTGCGATACTCATGAAGAACCTACGCATGGGGATCCCTCCTCATTGCAACGACAACGACACAGGTCAGCAATGCGGTTTGAAGTACATAGCTGAGCGAGAGCGACCACCCCGCTCCGAGCGCCCCGTAACGGGGGGCAGCCAGCACGATTCCGACGAGGCAGATCAAGGTGCTCACAACCGTTATGTAGGAGACGATTTCAACTCTGCCCGTACCTTGCAGGATCGCATTCAATTGGGACGAGATCGCTGCGAAGATCAAACTGAAGCAGACGACCTGCATTACCGGTACCGCGTCTACGTACACATCGCCCAAAATCGGTGGAACGAGTACAGGTATGGCAGCTGCGATCACACCGAAGATCACCGCGCTTGCGATGCATACGTACATCGCGGGTCGCAGAATGCCCTGGGTGATTCGCCCGGTCGTCGAGCGCGCCGCCGCAGGCATGAGAACTGCCGCAAACGATGTGGGAATCAGCCGCAACGGTGTGGTGATACGACTCGTCACGCCGTAGATTCCGGAGACGGCCGGCGACGTGACAAGTCCAACCAGCAGTACGTCGAAGTTGCGCGTCTGAGTAGCAACGGAATTCAACCAGAAGTGCGAAGACTTGCCAATGATCGACTTGTACGAGCGTCTCGATCTGACACGAGTGATCGCCGGTCCGAGCCGAATGGCCACGAAGACAGCGATCATCGAAGAGAACGCGAGGCCCACGGAATACCAGAACACTGCGTCGACTCCTGCGAGCCAAGCGGCCGCAACAAAAACGAGAGCAAGTGCTCGCCGGAGGAGCAACGACACCGCGTTCTGCCAGGTATTCCCGTCAGCGAGTGGTAGCGAGAGCAGCGTCTCGACGTAATTGTCCAGAACAACCCAAGCTGTCAACGGCACTACGAACCAAAGCTTCGGCTCGAAGACCGCGGCTACCGCCGCGGTAAATGCCAGCAATGCACCGACGGCCAGGTTGGCGCGGCGCGAGAACTCCAAGGTCGACGCGATGAGGGGTTCCTGGTCACCCAACGCACGGATCCGAACCAGAAATGGGGTGAACCCGAAGTTCAGAATGGTCTGAAGCACCAGTCCGACACCATAAGCCGCAGCGAAGATTCCAAAGCCGGACGGACCGGAGATACGCGCGAGTAGGACCATACTCAGTGCCTGAATCAACGCACCGACAAGACGTCCGCCGGCGATTCCCGTGAACTGAACCACCAAGGGGTTCGTCATCACCTTCATGTTCCACCACCCGGGCACTCGAACGAGTGCGGAACCCCGGCGCAGCGCGGTCGTGCGCCCTTCATGGTCGTCCGATCGACGAAACCGGGGCGCGGACGATCGAACTCGCCGGAACATCGGATGTAACAAGGCAATTTGCGCCGATAACCGAGTGGTCACCGACCGACGTGCCGCGGAGAATTGTGGACCTGGCCGCAATCCACACTCCGTTGCCGATGACGATCGGTCCGTTGTCGAACTCGAAAGTCCGTGACTGTCTGCTGTGACTGCCCGCGCACAGAAAGACGTCCTGCGAGACACAACTGTTCGACCCGATACTCACCGGTTCGAGATTGAGGATCCATGCTCCCTCACCCACCCAAGTGTTATCACCGATCGACAGTTTCCACGGCCAATGGATCTTCACGCCGTGCCGAATCAGGACTCCATCACCGATCTCAGCGCCGAACAGTCTGAGAATGGCAACTCGTATGCGTGCCGGCACGAACCAGGCCCGGAACAGTGGTGCCACCGCGAGCCAGGCGACCTGCACTGATGCCGGACGTCCCTTGTCGTATCCTGCCCCGGTGAATTCGCCGAGGGAGAGCTGCGGGTGTGTCATCGCGCTCGGGCTTGCGTCGGTCGAGTCGGCAAACTGTCTCGATTGATGAGTCCGTCGAAGAGGTCACCGAACGCGGTGGTGGCAGAGCCGGGAGACAAGGTTTCGTGCACGTACTCCCCCCCGTTTCGCGCGAGTTGAGCGGCACGGACGGGGTCGGAAACCAGCATCTCTATTTCACGTACCAATGCTTCCGGATTTCCGGCGTCAACACGTACTCCCGCCCCGGACAGGGCGATCTCCTCGCCGGAGGCACTGTCCGAAGATGTAGCCGCGACGACAGGTACCCCTGAAGCGAAATACGATGTAAGTTTGCTCGGAACGGCCATACTGCGAAGATCGGCCAACTCGTTGAGAAGTAATGCGTCCGCTGCTCGCAGCACATCGGTGAAGTCCTCGCCGCCAACAGGATCCATGAATTCGATCCCGGTGCATCCCTCGGACAGCTCTTCGAGATGGGCCCGCTGATTCCCATCCCCCATCAGCACGAATTTGATGTCGGACTGGCGCGGCCCAAGTAAATGCGCGGCGTTCACCACGTTCTCGAGCCCTTGCTTTGCACCCATATTGCCGGCATGCAGAACTATCTTCTGTTCCGGCCCCCAGCCCAATCGCTTTCGCGAATCTTCTCGGGTGCAGGCAGACTGGGAGAGATCCAGGTGGGTCCAGTTCCTGATGACTGTGACGCTGCTCGAGTCGACTCCGAGGTTGTCCTGCGCATGCTTCGCGAACCGCGGGTGGATCACGACGACGTGATCGGACTTTCGCAAGATCCAGGATTCGGCTCGATCGACGAGAGACGACAGGCCTCCGCTCAGCTGACCGGTCTCGGACGCGCCCAGTCCGTAGAAGTCCTGCACCCACAGCACCACGGGTGTGCGCGATCGAAGGAGCCTGGTCCTGATGACAAATGCCGCCGAGGACAAAAGTGTAGGACTTAAACACAGTATGAGGTCTGCTCGATGGAAAAGAGTCGCCCAGGTCGCCCTCAAAGCGAAACTTGCCTCCATCAGAATTCTTCGCAGGAAGCTGGGATTCCGGGGGATGTAATGACGAAGTCTTTGAACCGTCAGATTTTCTGACTGCTCTACGGAAGACAGACCTGAGAAGCCATCCATCTTTCGCCAGAATGGATAGTGCGGATACCCTGTCACTACCCTGACGTCAGCACCGGCATCCGCTATCGCATTTGCCAAACCCTCCGTGTACGGAGCGATACCGGTTGGCTCAGGAGAATAGTTGATTCCCACGATCAGGATTTTATTTCCCTGATTATCCATCGTGCTCATTTCCCTTTTCAGCTAACTCAGGACGGCAGTCCGTGCACAGCTTGCAGGTGTGCACTTCTCTGCGTGTCACTCTCGAATCGTTCGGCGACTTTCCGTGCCGGAACTCCGACATTCACCGAGAAACTCTCGACGTCGTTCGTCACGACCGAACCGGCTCCGATAACCGCACCGTCACCGATCTTCACACCGCTCAATATCACCGAACAGGCGCCTATCCATACGTCTGTTCCAATTTCGACAGAATCGCGTGCACCAGGCTGACGGTCCCCCACCCACGTCGACGCGAGCATCGGAATACCCACCTCGTCGATCGCGTGGTCTTCGCGCCCCACGATGTAGACGTTCATTCCGATCATGACGTGGGATCCGATGGAGCCGTCTACCTGAATAACGGTTCGGGGTCCGACGCTGACATTATCGCCGATATTCAGCCGGTGAGGCGCACTGATGATGGCTCCACGGCCGGCGTTGAAGTCGCGCCCTACTGAAACATTCCCGTTCGATATTGCGAGTCCATTCATTATTCCGCGAAGGGCTCGCCTGACACCTGACGGTAGGCGTGATCGGTTGCTCATCGTACGACCATCTCCTTGGGCCATCCCTCATTGTCGAATTCGACGACCTGACCTCGCAACGCAGCAGAGATCCCCGATGCCATGGTTTCGGCGGAATAGAGATCCCCTACCTTCGCTGAAACTTTCTCCGCTGGAACGGGATTGGAGACAAGATGCAAGAAGTAGTCTCGCAGCGCCGCAGCCAGCGACTCCTCGGTCGTCGGTGAGTAACTCTGCATAGGACCGACAGCAGCAAGTTCGATCTCGGGGGCGTGCGGGGCGTCCTCGGGGTACAGCATCGGGACTCCGAATCCCAAACTCTGAGTGACACTCAACCCGACGTATCCGGGAGAGATCGACATGATTGAGCGTGCGTAGATTTCAGCAAGTTCGATCGGACTTTCAATGCGTCCGTGTACCACAACGGACTCTTCCAGACCTAAATCGAGAATTTGCCGTTCTATCGTTTCCACCGCATTGCCGAAACCCACGATTTCCAACACGGCACCCTCGTCGACGAGGCCTGATTGGTGGAAAGCCGGAACCAATTGATCGACGTTCTTCTCGGCAACCAATCGGCCGACATAGACAATTGATTTACGCGATTCACCGGTGTTACCAGCGTTGATGTCAGCGCGTTTGTACAAAGAATTGGGTGCAACCCAAACTGGTTGGCCTGGAACCTCGAGCTTGGCTGGGACCACACTGGCGTACCCGTAAAGAATGGTCCCCTGAGACAAGCGGCGCATCGTTCTCCGAAGGAAAGCCGTCTTCGACGAAGAACCTTGCCTGGGATGCAAATGGCCCCAAAGAAGAGTACGGCGACGCGCTATTCGTCGAAGGACCAAAATACTCCACGATGTGAGACTACGGGGGTTCAAATCCAGGATAGTCACGGACGCTGAAAGCGGATTTTTCCAAGAACCCACCTGAAGAAGAACCTTGTCACCGAAGATTCCGATCCGTCGAACGCGGTCGTAGAAATCCGTGTCGATGCCAGTTCGTACCGTGGAATCCAACCCGTAGTCCGAAGCCAGAATATCGAGATTTCCTTCCTCCATCTCACGCAACACCTCGATGCACGGATTCCGATACGTTGGAATCACCGCCAAATACATCGAGTATTTTTTTGATGACATCGAGCCTGCTCCCCCAAAGTTCTCATCGAGCACCACCGATTGGCCAGTGTGCATTGCGCAGTTCCCTTACTTCGGATCCCAGGCAGGGTTCGCCGGAAATGGCGAATCGGATTCGCGATACGAATACGAAAGACTGACTAACTGAACGGATCAGTATGCGCCGTCACTAGCCATTACGGCTTTGAGCGTCTTCACGACGATCATCACGTCCCCGACCATCGACCAGTTGTCGACATAGGACAGATCCAGCCGAACGGTTTCTTCCCACGAAAGATCCGAGCGCCCGCTCACCTGCCACAAACCGGTGATACCCGGTTTGACCAGCAGTCGCCTTTTCACGGCCCCGTCGTATGCCTCTACCTCACGCCTCAACGGCGGTCTCGGACCAACTACGCTCATCTCGCGCCGGAGCACATTGACGAACTGAGGCAACTCGTCAATCGAAAACTTTCGAATGACGCGCCCCACCTTGGTAACCCGAGGATCGTCACGCATCTTGAACAGGACACCGGCGCCCTCGTTATCCGACAGCAGGCTGTCGACCTGCGTATCTGCGTTCTGAACCATCGATCGGAACTTCAGCATCGGAAAGGGAACCCCGTCCAATCCCATTCGCTCCGACCGATAGAGCACAGGACCCCGACTGGTGAACTTGACTGCCAACGCCGTCACGATCAAAACGGGACTGATCAAAATGAGAATTACAGATGCGAAAACGACGTCGAAGGCTGTCTTGGCGAACCGTTGAGCACCGTGGTATCGCGGACGTTCGACGTGAATCAGTGGAAGGCCCGCCACCGGCCGCATCGACAGTCGCGGACCGGAAACATCCAGGATTCCCGGTGCCACAACAAGATCGACGTCCTTACACTCCAGATCCCAGGCCAGTTTCCGCATACCGTCGTAGCCGAGGTGTTCCGTCGCCGTAACCGCCACCGCATCGGCTCCGACCAAGTCGAGTGCGTCGGTCACATCGTGCTCGTCCCCGAGGACCGGTATTTCGTTGCCGTCGACCACGATGACTCTGTCGCGACGACCTAGTTGACTGGGTTGGCAGACGCCCACGACCCGGTACCCGTCACCGGGAGCTCGTTCGAAGGTTTGGGCCATTTTCTTGACTGCAACCGGGCTTCCCACGACTAAGACGGACGTCTGGAAATCGCCGCGCGAGCGCTTCCTCGCAATCACCTTTCGCCAGATCCAGCGGCTCGCCATCAGCGCGGTCAGACCGACAGGAAATGCGAAGGCCAGATAGAGCCGCGCGATGTCCAACTGCAACAGCAAGCTGACAATCGCAATGAGTCCGAAGAGGCGAACTGTCGCGACGAAGATTCGCCTGTACTCTTCGGGTCCGCTGCCGATCACACGAATCGAGCGTGTGCGAAAGATCCCCAACGACGATAACCACATCGCCGCCAATGCAATTGACACACCGGTGTAGCTGAGTTGCCCGAGGATTCCGGGGCTCACTGCGCGGCTGTCTCCACCGAATCGCAGCCATTGAGCCAGGAAAACCGTCGCCACGATGATCACCGAATCGCCCAGGAACAGCCTTCTGCGGTACGCCGTTTCCCATTCCCTCCGAGAAGTCGATCCGCGGCGGAGGTCGGGCAC
>NZ_CAURKP010000048.1:0-31438 GCF_963525155.1 uncultured Rhodococcus sp. | reverse complement strand
CTGTGCGCCTTTATTAACCGCCGGCGGTTAATAAAGGCGCACAGCAGAGCAGGTGGTTCGGGATCTCCTGCGTACGAAACCCGATTTTGGGCGCTTGTTGACAGGACTTTTTTCACTTCTGACCGGTCGGGTTCTTCACCTAACGTGGATCGAGTAGCCAGGGTTTGCGTGCGAATCCGGCACCGGTGGCCTCGTTGACGCCCGAAAGGGATGTTGGCGGGGCCGTTGCCGCAGTCCACCCGAACACCCAATGTCCGATTCGGGACTCGCGTCGGCTGATGAATCCTTTTTGCCGTCATTGGGCAATAGTGTGAGGGCGAAGAGATTCTGTGGTCGATTGTGGAGGGACGAACATGAGTGCAACCAAACCCGTCGTCGTAGCGGTAGACGGTTCGGAATCGGCGTCGTCGGCTGTCGTCTGGGCGGCGAGGACCGCTGTGGTGCTCGGTCGACCGCTCCACATCGCGACGGTGGTGCACATCCCAGCCTTCTACTACTCCGAGCCTTACCTCGCCGAGAGCTTCAAGGACGAACTGCGGCGCACTGCCACCGCTCGTCTGGACAGCGCACAGATCCTCGCGCGGCAAAGCATCGACGACGACCTCGAGATCGTCACCGAACTACTCGACGGCAGCGTCTCCGATCGCCTGATCGAATTGTCCAAGGGCGCGTACATCATTGCGCTCGGCCCTCGCGGGCACGGCGAATTCACCGGATTGGTCGTCGGTTCTGCGACGGTCTCGGTTGTCTCGCACGGCGAATCTCCGGTTGCAGTTGTCCGAGGTCGGACGCTCGACGGTCGACCGCCGACCGAGGGCCCCGTCGTCGTCGGTGTCGATGGATCCGAAAGCAGCATCGAGGCAGTCGAGCACGCTTTCGAGCAGGCCTCCGCGCGGGGCGCCACCTTGATTGCCGTCAACGTGTGGAGCGACGTGAGTGTGCAGCCCTCGTTGGGCGCCACCCCCGACGACCCACTGTGGAGCAGCATCCAGACGGGTGAGGAAGTTGTCCTCGCGGAGCAATTGGCCGGATTCACCGAGCGTTACCCGGACGTCGTCGTCGAAAGAGTCGTCGCGCGTGACCGTCCGGTCCGAGTCCTGAGCGAATACGCGGAGACGGCGCAGTTGATAGTCGTCGGCAGTCGCGGGCGCGGCGGATTCGCAGGAATGCTCCTCGGATCGACCAGTCGGGCGCTCCTGCACACCGCGGATTGCCCGGTTCTCATCGTCCGGCACGTCAACAAGTGAAGAGAATGCATTCCATGAGTTCTGAGTCCACCGTCTCCGGTACCGTTCGACGTGAGATGTCTTTTGGAGGGGTTCGATGACAACGCGGATATTCCTGGTCGACGATCACGAGATCGTCAGACGCGGATTGTTCGACCTACTCGGTGGGGTCGAGGACTTCGTGGTGGTGGGCGAGGCGGCGTCCGTGGGGGAAGCGCTGGCTGCGGTACCGCAGAGCAACGCCGACGTCGCTGTTCTGGATGTACGCCTGCCTGACGGCAACGGCGTCGAACTGTGCCGAGAACTCCGCTCGATGCTTCCCGACCTCCGCTGCCTGATGCTCACGTCGTACGCCGACGACGAGGCGTTGCTCGACGCGATCATGGCGGGCGCCTCGGGATTCGTCCTCAAGCAGATTCTCGGAACCGATCTGGTCGCTGCAGTCCGCACAGTCGGGCGCGGCGGTTCACTGCTCGACAGTCGTGCAACCGAGGCGCTGATGCAGCGGATCCGCAGCGACCGTACAGCTGATCCGTTGGCCGAACTTTCCGATCAGGAGCGAGCAGTCTTCGATCTCATCGGAGAGGGGCTCACCAACCGGGAGATCGGCGCGCGATTGTTCCTTGCGGAGAAGACGGTCAAGAACTACGTGACGCGTTTGCTCTCGAAGCTGGGCATGCAGCGTCGTACTCAGGCTGCGGTGCTGGCGACCGAAATCCGTAGCGGCAGTCGCTAGGATCTAACGACCGGATTTCGGTCGATTCGAGTTGGTGCGACCGAGCGGTACTCGCCAGAGCAGGCGTGCACCGCTCGGATCGTGATTGACGATCGTGCACGTACCGCCGCAATGTTCGGCGCGGCGCTCCAGATTGTGCAGTCCACTCTTGTGGAAGTCGGAGGGGAGTCCGACGCCGTCGTCCTCGATCGTGATCGCAAATTCGACGTCCGCGGTGACAGCGATGGTGATGTGGCGTGCGTGTGCATGCCGAAGGACGTTGCTCAACCCCTCACGCAGCACGGCTTCGGCGTGCTGGTGGATCCCGGGATTCACCAGAGTGTCGATGGCGCCGGAGAATTGGACGCTCGGGGTCACCGCGGACTGTGCGGTGGCGTCGCCGATGACATCGAGGAGGCGCCGGCGCAGGCTCGACGAATCGGTGGCCGTCGGAGTCTGCAGATCGAAGATGGTTGTCCGAATCTCGCGGACGGTCTTGTCGAGCTGTTCGAGAGATCGTTTGACAATCGCGCGCGCCGACTCCGGGAGGGTCTCGTCCGGAAGCGTGCTCTGCAGGCTCATTCCGCTCGCGAACAGTCGCTGGATGACGTTGTCGTGCAGGTCTCGTGCGATGCGGTCGCGGTCGGCGAGAACGGACAACAGGCGTTGCGCCTTTTGTTTCTCGTCGAACTCGATTGCAACGGAGCCGAGTTCGGCCATCGACTCGATCCGGGTCAGTTCGTCGTGATCCCAGTGTGTGTTGGTGGAATTCGACGCCACGATGACCGCGCCGACTACACCCGAGGCGACGCACATCGGTGCCACTACCGCACTCCCAGCCGACGGCACCAGTTCGGTGAGTGCGCCTAAAGTGGTGAGTACCTGTAGCTTTCGAGTGCTCCGCACCACGTCGAACGGATAAGTGGTCGCCGGGATTCTGACGCCACGTGACGTGGTCCGGGCGCTGGCCGCGGCGTGAACCTGTGCGTAGCCGTTCTCGCAGATCACCACGATCACGTCGTCGACGCCGGTCAGGTCCCGAACGCGACTGGCAAGAAGTTGCAGACCGTCCTCGAGCGAGTCACCGGCCAGCAATCGCGAGCGGATGGCAGATGTTGCGGTGAGCCATCTTTCACGAGTTCGTGACTGCTCGAACAGTCGGGCGTTTTCCACAGCGATACCGGCTGCGATGGCGAGGGCTTCGAGAATGACCTCGTCTTCCTGGGTGAACTCGGCCTGTCCCCGTTTCTCGGTCAGGTAGATGCTTCCGAACACCTTTCCCCGCATCATGATCGGCGCTCCGAGGAAGCTCTCCATCGGTGGATGATTTGCGGGGAATCCCACCGATTCGGGATGGTCGCCGAGATGGGCCACACGCAAAGTCTGCGGGTGATTCATCAGAACACCCAGCACGCCATGACCTTCGGGGAAATGTCCCATGGTCGCGCGTTGGGACCCGGAGATTCCCTCGTACACGAATTCCGAGAGCCCGCCCCCCGGCGCCGCGACCCCCAGGGCGCCGTAGCGGCAATCCAGAACCGTTGTCGCAGAGGTGATGATCCGTTGAAGCGTCAGGTCGAGGTCCAGGCCGGAGCCGACCACCAGGACCGCCTCGAGCAGGCGGTGGAGTGTCGGTATGTCGGCATTGGAATCGCCCAGGCGGTCGAGCAACTCGCCGAACGTACGTGCCGGACTGTGACCCGAAGCTTCGACCATGGTCGAAGCATATCGCCTCACCGAACGTCAGCTCTCCTGGCGGCGACCTTCCCACCACGACGACCAGTGATGCTTGATCTCGTCGAACTCGTCATCGCTCAGGTCGTAGGTGGTCAGCAGGATGGACATGCCTCCGTCGGGCCGCTGCGCCGTCACCGACTGGGTGGCGACAGACAGCAGGCCAGGGCCGAGATCCTCGACTGTCAACCCGAATTGGTGGTCGGTGACGTAGTCGACGACGCCTTCGAAATAGTCGCCGGGAGCGATTGTCACCGCGTACCGACTTCCCGCTTCCAATTCGATTTCGGTGAGCCCGAGGACGCTTGCCACGTTCTCACCGGGGAGCAGAAGGCCGTCGAGATAAATGGTTCTACGCTCGGCCAGTCCGTGGTGCTCCACTGCGAATCTGAGCAGCTGGAGGAATGTCGTCCAGCCCTCGGTGATGTCGTCGTACCAGTCGTCGTCGGCAGATTTGGCCGGTCGGTCGATGCGGACGACCGTCTTGCCGTCCTGTTCGCGAAGTGAGAAACGGTCGCCGTTTCCGAGTTTCAGCGTCAACGCTTCGGGGTCGGCCTCAGCGGTGGAATAGATCTGGGTGATTTCGTCGTCGAGTCCGTCGTACTCCCAGCCGAACCAACGTCGAATCAGCGACGGGTCGCGCAGCGCGGGCCAGAGTACGGACGGGGCTGCGACGATGGACACTTCGATCACGGTTTCGCTCACGCGGAAGACGCTACCGATTTCAGCCCTTCATGGCGACGGTCAGTAGAAATGCAACGTCTTCGAGCGCTTCGACGCTGTGCCGGTCGGCCGGGACGGTCAGGAAATCACCCGTGGATCCTTTCCACTGGTCACTCCCACACACAAGATTCAGCTTCCCGCTCAGGACCAACAACGTGGCTTCGCCCGGACTGTCGTGTTCGGCGAGGCTCTTGCCGGCGCTCAGCGCGATCACCGTCTGTCGCAGGCTGCGCTGGTGGCCACCGTAGACGGTTTGTGAACTGCGACCGCTGGTCGCCGAGCCCGCCAGTTTCAACTGTTGGCGAGCGAGAGCGGTCAGTGACTTCTTGTCCATCGAAGACCTCTCGGAAGCGGTGAATGTCCTTCTTGGAGTATGACCGACTCACTCGCGAGGTGCCTCGTTATCGGCGGAAGTCGGTCAGCGCGTGTACTCCAACCAGCGGAAGCGCAGGCCGCTCTTCTCCGAGGTCTGCCAGGGCTCGTCGGATTTCAGGTTCCATTCGGGGCCGATCTCGGGAGCAAAAGCATCACCGGCGATGTCGAGGTCGATCTCGGTCACCAGTAGATGCGTCGCGAATGGCAGTGCAGCCGAATAAATTTGCCCGCCACCGACGACGAAGACGTCACCGTCCGGCAACGCCAGGGCGTCGTCCAGACTGCGGACCACCTCGGCGCCTTCGGCGTGCCATTGCGGATCGCGTGTGACGACGATGTTCCGACGCCCGCTGAACGGACGGAACTTCGATGGAATGGAGTCCCAGGTGCGCCGCCCCATGATTACCGGATGGCCCATGGTGACGCGTTTGAAGTAAGCCATGTCCTCGGACACGCGCCACGGGATCGAGTTGTCGGCGCCGATGACGCCGCCGTGGGCCTGCGCCCAGATGAGGGTGACTGTGCGATCGGTCATCGTCAGACCGCTACCGGGGCTTTGATCGCGGGGTGGTGCTGGTAGTCGACGATCTCCACGTCCTCGAAGGTGTAGTCGAAGATGGAGTCGCGCTTGTTCAGCTTCAGGGTCGGCAACGGCAGCGGTTCGCGGCCGAGCTGCTCGGTCACCTGGTCGACGTGATTGTCGTAGATGTGGCAGTCGCCGCCGGTCCAGACGAACTCGCCGACGTCGAGTCCGGCCTGCTGGGCCATCATGTGGGTGAGCAGCGCGTAGCTGGCGATGTTGAACGGAACGCCGAGGAACATGTCGGCGCTGCGCTGGTACAGCTGGCAGGAGAGCTTGCCGTCGGCGACGTAGAACTGGAAGAAAGCGTGGCACGGCGCCAGGGCCATCTGTGGAATGTCGGCGACGTTCCACGCCGAAACGATGATCCGCCGCGAATCGGGGTTGGAGCGCAGGGTCTCGACGGTCTGCGTGATCTGGTCGATGTGCTCGCCCGAAGGGGTGGGCCAGCTACGCCACTGGACGCCGTAGACGGGGCCGAGTTCACCGTTCTCGTCGGCCCACTCGTCCCAGATGGAGACGCCGTGCTCGTGCAGCCACGCCACGTTGGAGTCGCCGCGCAGGAACCACAGGAGTTCGTTGACTATCGACTTGAGGTGGACCTTCTTGGTGGTGACGAGCGGAAAGCCGTCGGCAAGATCGAAACGCATCTGGTGACCGAAGATGCTGCGGGTGCCGGTTCCGGTTCGATCGGATTTGGCGGTACCCGTCTCCATGACGAGCCGGAGGAGGTCTTCGTAAGCAGTGGAGACAGTCACGGGAATCAGTCTAGGGCCTGCCCTGCTGTGCGCCATTATTAACCTCCCGCGGGTAATAAAGGCGCACGGCAATATAGCCTCGGCACATGCGCGAACTCTTGGTGATCGGTATCGGTGCTGGTGATCCCGACCAGGTGACGGTTCAGGCGATCAAGGCCATGAACAGGGCCGATACCTTCTTCATCATCGGAAAGGGTGACGAGAAGCAGGCTCTGGTCGACTTGCGCACCGGCATCCTCGACGAGCACGTTCACCTCGACTACAAGGTGGTCGAGATCACGGACCCGCCGCGGGACCGAGCCCCCACCGATTACGAGGGAGTCGTCGAGGACTGGCACGAGCGTCGGGCCGCGAAATTCGAAGCGGAATTCGCGGCCGAACCTGGCGTCGGCGCGATTCTCGTCTGGGGTGACCCTTCCCTGTACGACAGCACTCTGCGGATCGTCGAGCGCGTGCTCGCTCGCGGGAGAGTTTCGTTCGACTACTCCGTCATCCCGGGAATTACCAGCGTGCAGTCGCTGGCTGCACAACACCGGATCGTCCTGAACCGAATCGGCGAACCCATCCACATCACGACCGGCCGCAAACTGGCCGAGGGATTGCCCGACGGCGTGGACAATGCCGTCGTGATGCTCGACGCGCATTGCACCTTCACTCAGGTAAGCGAAAACGACGCCGAGATCTGGTGGGGCGCGTACCTCGGGACCCCGGACGAGGAGTTGATTTCCGGCAAACTGCGTGACGTCGAAGATCGGATCGTCGCTCGCCGGGCGGAGTTGCGTGAGAAGCACGGTTGGATCATGGATACGTACCTCGTTCGGCGCTGACAACCGACCCTGAATTTGCCGCCTCGATCCTGCACTCTTGGTCCCGAACGACGGTCCGCGCACCTATGATCTGCGCATGACATCGTTCGGGCAGGACCGACTGCAGTCGATTCTGCCCGCGCCGCGTGGCCGTGAAAAATCAGCTGTGAAGTCGGCTTTCGGCCTTCTGGTTCAGTGGTATCGGCGTCCTGATCAATTCGACAGTTTCAATCGATACCTCGCCACGAAGGGCCTGGAGCTAGCTGTCCGATTGCTGGTCATCGGCTCGCTGACGACGGTCATCATTGCGATGACTCTGCTGCGCTTCAGCGACGCGGGCGTGCACAACCACGTCACCAGCGTCGTCAACGCCGTTATCATCGCCGTCACGATTGCGGTGATCGTGCTCTTCTGCCTTCTGCCCGAAATCACGCGTCGGTGGTCGTACTTCTTTGTCGCCTACTGCGAGGTCGGCGTATTCGTCGGTGTGTTCTTGAACAACGACCCTTTCATCGGGTTGATCCAGTGTGTGCTCTTCGTACTGATCGGTGGTTACATCGCGTACTTTCACAACGCGAGACTCCAGGCGATCCACATCGCGCTGTCCATCGTGATTCTGGCAGTGGTCGGCCGAAAGGTCGCGGTCTACGCGGATCCTGCGTTGGCCACAGCACTGTGCCTGATCATCGCCACCGGGATCGTGGTCATCCCGTTCGCCTGCCAGTTCGTCCTCTCACTTCTCGGCTCCGACGCGGACAGTTCGGATGTGGATCCGTTGACAGGGCTTCTGAATCGGCGCGGGCTGCAGCGAGCTGTTGTCGAAATGGGGGCGACGGGGCATGCGTCGAGCAAGTCGTCGTATGTCGTCGCGATTGTCGATGTCGATTCGTTCAAGAGCGTCAACGACTCACAGGGGCACGAAGAAGGCGATCTCGTACTTCGCCAGATTGCTGATCGACTGCGGTGGTGCGGCGGCGAGAAGGCGCTCTTCGCCAGATTCGGTGGGGACGAGTTCGTGTTGGTAGACACGATAGACGTCGGCGCAGCGCCTGCGTTCGAAGACAATCTGCGAAGGCACTTGCGAATCGACGATCGTGATCCGGTAGTGACCACCAGCGTCGGAGTCGCGATCACCTCTGCCGAATGGTCGTCGATTATTTCCGACGAGGAGTTGACGGAACTGTTTCGAGTAGCCGATGCCTCGATGTACCGCGCGAAGGCCGCCGGCGGCGATCAGGTTGTGATGTGGGACGGCAAACAGTGAAAATTGTCTGATTGCGGGGAGTTGACTGGATTACCCTGACCCTATGGAATCTGCCGAGAGTGTTGAGCGTTCGGACGCCGTGGCGTCTCGACGACCGCTCTCGGGTCCCGCGTTCCGGCTGATCTCTTCTCAACTTGTCGATTGGTATCGGCGTCCGGACCAATTCGACACCTTCAATCGCTATCTCGCGGACAAAGGGTTGACCGTCGCCTCGCGGTTTCTCGTCGTCTGCTCGTTGGTGCTGGTCACCGTGATCATGTTCCTCACTTGCTTCAGTCCACAGGGGCCGACCACTTCGCACGCGCGCACCGCGAACGCAGTCATCATGGTCATAACCGTGATGATGGCCGTCGCCCTCTCGACGAGGCGCAATCTCTCCCGTTCCTGGTCTTACGCCTTTGTGCTCTACTCGGAAGTGGGAATAGCGGCCGCAATGCTGCTGTACTCCAATCCACTTGCAGCACTGGCACACGCCGTGATGTTCTCGGTGATCGGCGGATACATCGCGTTCTTCCACAATGCTCGAATACAGAGCCTTCACATGTTGTGGGTATTCGTCGTGGTCATCGGCATCGTGACACGTACGGCCGTGGTCGAAAACGATGTGGATGCTCCGGTTCTGGTCGCGTTGGTAGTACTGGTCGGCGCGGCAATCTACGTGATTCCCTTTGCCTGTCAGTTCATTTTCTCCATCCTCGGCACCGACGCGTTGAACTCGCAATTGGACCCACTGACCGGACTGCTCAACAGGAGGGGACTGGCCGACGAAGTGCGACTGTTGCTGGAGCGGTCGTACACGCACTCGGCACTCTTGGTAGTCGCCGCCGTCGACATCAATCGATTCAAGGCCATCAACGACGAGTACGGACATACCGTCGGTGACGCTGTGATCGAAAAAGTCGGATCGAGGCTGGTCGAATGCGCCGGCCCGGCGGCCTTGATCGCACGGATAGGCGGCGACGAGTTCGTCATCGTCGATTCGGTCGATCAACGCTCGTTCCATCGACTCGAACATGAGCTACTCCGTTCGACGATCACCTCGCCCGATCATCCCGAGGTGGCGATGAGCGTCGGAATCGCGAAGATTGCAGGGCCTTTCGAATCAGCGGATGATGCGCTGGTCGCCTACCCGACTCTGCTGCGGCGAGCGGATCGGGCGATGTACTCCGCGAAGGCACGCGGTGGGCATTCGGTGGTTCTGCAGACGGAAACGGACTGAGCGCGCTGTGAGTGTCCGTGGTCGGCGTTAGTCTGTTGCCATGCCTGAACTACCCGAGGTGGAAGCGCTGGCAGGGTTCCTTCGTCAGCACGCGGTCGGCGCAGTGGTGGGACGCGTCGACATCGCTGCATTGAGTGTGCTCAAGACCTTCGATCCGCCGATCACTGCTCTGCAGGGGCGTGACGTCACGGGCGCCGCCCGCTTCGGGAAGCATCTGGCTCTGGATTGCGACGGGCTGTGGTTGGTCACGCATCTCTCCCGTGCCGGCTGGATGCGCTGGCTGGACAATCCATCGGCGACGCCGCCGAAGCCGGGGAAGGGGCCGTTGGCGCTGCGCGTTCATTTCTTCACACCCGAAGGTTCGACGCCGGCATTCGATCTCACCGAAGCCGGCACCAAGAAACGCCTCGCCGTCTGGGTCGTGAACGATCCGCAGGAGGTTCCGGGCATCGCCCGGTTGGGGCCGGACGCGATGGCTGTGACCGAAGCCGAGTTCGCACAGATTCTGGGCGGAACGTCGGCGCGGATCAAGAACTCGATAGTCGATCAGTCGTTGATCGCCGGTATCGGGAACGCCTACTCGGACGAGATCCTCCACACCGCGAAACTCTCGCCATTCGCGACCTCGTCGCGGCTGACGCCGGATCAGATTTCGACGCTGTATGCCGTGATGCGATCCACGCTGGCCGACGCGATCGAGCGTTCGGAAGGTCAGGACGCGGCCCGGCTCAAGGGTGAGAAACGCTCGGGGATGCGAGTACATGCTCGTACCGGACTTCCGTGCCCGGTGTGCGGTGACGTCGTACGCGAAGTGTCGTTCGCGGAGCGTTCTTTTCAATACTGCGCGACGTGCCAGACCGGCGGTAAGCCGTTGGCGGACAGGCGAATGTCGAAACTGCTCAAGTAGCGAACTGCGCTGCGAGTAGTTCGACGAACTCGCGGGCGAGTGCCGACGAATGGGTGGGTTCGGTGATTGCGTGGACGATCCGATGCGGCGCATCGGTGATCGGAATACAGACCAATTCGGAGTGCAGGGCGCTCATGGACTGGGGGAGCAAACCTACGCCCAGGCCGTTGGCGGTCAGTGAACAGATCAGGTCTACCGAGTTGGCTTCAAGTGTTTTTCCCCGAGGGACCTGTGATTCGGCGAAGGCTTGGTCGGTTTGGACACGGGCCTCGCTGCCGGAGGCGAAGTCCACGAGAGTGTGATCGCGTAGGTCTTCGAGCCTGATCGACGAAGCCTGGGCAAAGGGATGGTCGGGAGCAACGAACGCTGCGGTGGGTTCACTCCACAGTGGCGCGGCGGCAAAGCTCTTGGGTAGGCGACCTGCGGCCAATCCGACAATGCCGACGTCGATTGCACCGGACCGGACTCCTTCGATAACTACTTCACTGCCGTACGGTCGCGCGGTGATGTTGATTGCAGGGTGGCGCCGTGTCAGATCTGCCAGTGCGCGTCCGACGTCGACGCGCCCCGCCGAGGTGATGGTGCCGACCGTCAACCGCACTTGCTCGTTGCTCCGTGCGGAGACATCACTGACGAGTCTCGACACGGCGCCGAGTACCTCGCGGGAGCGGGCGACAAAAACCTCGCCTGCAGCAGTCAGGCCGACGTTTCGGCTGTTCCGGTTGAACAATTCGACTCCCAGTTCCTTTTCGAGGTCTCTGATCTGGGCACTCAAGGCGGACTGGGAAACGTGCAACCGCGACGCTGCTCGGCTGAAGTGTCTGTCTTCCGCGACTGCCAGGGCGTAGCGGATGTGACGTAGTTCCATTGCACCAATCTATCGTTTCTGGAGATAGATCATGCATATCTATCTATTGGACGCGCGTCGGTGTAGGCGGTCATGCTTGACGACATGATTTCAAGCGACGCGCGTCCGAGGCTCGGACTACCGATAGTGCTGCTGATGGCTGCAGCGACGGGCCTGTGCGCGGGCGGTAACTATTTCAACCAGCCACTCCTCGATTCCATCGCAGATCACCTGAATGTGTCGGCCTCCGCAGCGGCCGCGACGGTGACCATCGCGCAGGTCGCGTATGCACTCGGATTGATACTTCTGGTTCCGGTGGGCGACATGGTGGACCGACGCAAGCTGACGGTAGGGCTCATGCTGCTGGCGGCGACCGGTCAAGCGGTCAGCGGATTTGCGCCCAACTTTGCCACGCTTGCAGTGGGAATCGCTGTCGCTGGAGTCTTTTCGGTCGCCGCCCAGGTGCTGATTCCGTTTGCCGCCTCACTGGCCGAACCTGAGAGGTCCGGTCAGGTGGTCGGCACGATCATGAGTGGACTGCTGATCGGAATCCTGCTGGCGCGAAGCGTTGCCGGCGTCCTCTCCGGACTGGGAGGTTGGTCGACGGTATACAAGGTTGCGGCGGTGCTGATGGTGGTGATGGCCGTGGCATTGTGGCGATCTCTGCCTTCCGATTCCGCAGATCGCCCGAAGGCAAGCTACCGCGCAACGCTCGCTTCGGTAGGGAAGTTGGCTGCGACCCTGCCGCGCCTGAGAACCCGATCGGCCATGGGCGGACTGGCTTTTGCTGCTGTCAGCACCGTCTTCACGACGATGGCCTTTCTTCTGTCCGGCGAATTCGGCTACAGCGACACTCAAATCGGCTTGGTCGGACTACTCGGTGTGGCGGGAGCTTTGATGGCGACGGTGGCGGGCAGGCTGGCCGATCGGGGATTGGGTCAGCTGGCGACCGGCGGCGCCATCGCGATTCTCTTGGTGTCGTGGCTTCCCTTTGTCGCCGGTGCCACCCACGTGGTGTGGTTTCTCGTTGCCATCGTCCTTGCCGACCTCGCGCTGCAGGGAGTGCACGTCAGCAACCAGAACGTGATCTACGCCCTTGTCCCCGAAGCACGTTCGCGTGTGAATTCCGTGTACATGACCACCTACTTCGTCGGTGCTGCCGTGGGCTCGGCGGTGGGGTCAGTGGTGTGGAAGTCGTACGGCTGGAACGGAGTATGCATCGCCGGGTTGGTCTTCTCCGTTGCAACGGCGATGGTGTGGGTGCGTGATCGCCGACTGGGGACGGCAGAACTGCGAATCCCGGAATCCCCTGTTGCAGTGGGATAGGCACCCACACCTTCTCGGCTCCAGCACCTTTCAGATTTCGGCACCGTCCACCAGGATCTTGCCGACGCGTTCGGGAAAGAACGACACGTGGTCGTCGATCCCGGACGCTTCGGCGGTAGTGAACGGATAGAACCACGCCAGATCCTCGATCGGAGCGAGTTCGGTTGTGCCGGTGAACGACAGATATGACGCAGTGCCCTTGTAGGGGCAGGCCGTGGTGGTCGGGGACGGCGCAAAGTACTCGCTGCGAACGTCGATTCTCGGAATGTAGTACCGCGTGGGCAGTCCGGTTTCGAAGAGCAGTCTGGGTCGTGTCGTCTCGGCGACCAGTACGTCGCCGACAAAGACCTGGACGTGGCGGGACGAGGGGAGTGCGTCGATACGTACGTATGGATCGCGGGCGTGGACAAAGACCTGTTGATCCTCCTCGTACCAGGCGTCCATGCGATCCCAATAGAATGCGACGTACTCACTCAGATCCAGGGAACCGTCGAACTGTTCAGGGTAGGTCCAGACGGCGTCCTCGGCCCGGCGATCCCCGATCTCGATCGTCCAGTAGGTGGCGTCACCTTTCCATGGGCAATGGGTGGTCGTCGACGTCGGGACGAGGAATTCGGTACGAACGTCCGCGAGGGGGATGTAGTACATCGGCAGGCGGCCGCGTTCGAAAAGGTATACCGAACGAGTGGTGTCTGCGACGGCGTGACCAGCGAAGAAGGCTCGAATTCGGCGGGGGTTCGGCTCCAGTGCGATCCGCCCGTTGGAAGCTGTGATCTGTGTGTCTTCTGCGTGAGTCAGTGCTGTGGACATTCGCGAATGCTCCTGAGATCGGCAGGGTGGTCCTTCCCATCCTGCGCCCGGCAGCAGTTATTTGACAGGTTGGAGTCGAAATACGCGGATCTGGCGCCCGAATGCTCGATCGGCGTAGGTTTCGTACGGCGGCCACGTGGTGGTCGCGAGCTCCCACAGCTTCTTACGCGTGGCGCCCTCCGCCAGACTCGCACCGACCGGTATTTCGACGCCCTTCACTGTCACGATCGCGGTGGGGTTTGCCATCAAATTGAGTGTCCATGCTGGATGCGTATCCTGCCCCCAGTTCGAACCGACGACGACAAACGCATCGCCGTCGGGCGCGTACAGGAGTGGCGTGGTGCGAGAACGGCCGGTCTTACGGCCCGTCGTGGTGAGCAGTAGCTGAGTCACGGTGTTCTCTCCGACCAGCGAGAGCTTGCCTCCCGACACTCTCTGCACTGCTCGATCGAGCGGAACCAGATCCTTGCCGAGATCCGAGAACCATTGTGTATGGCCGACATTGCGCATCAATGACCGGTAGATATTGCGCATCGGACCCCTCGCATTCTCGGCACTGTTTCGAGGCTGGTGCACCTCGACTCGAAAGAGTCTGCCACGTCTGGTCACAGATACCTGAGTCCCAAGGTCCCGAAAGGAATGAAGCGGTCAGCTGAATTCGGTTTTGGTGGAGTAGAATTGGGGCATACCGCCGAAACCGTTCGTTTGTGCGCGTTGGACGGTCGTTGGAAGATCAACCCTCCGAGGTCAAGACATCAGGCTCTAGCCACTCGACGCCGAGCAGTTCGGACAGCGACCGCAGACCGGATCGATCACCACCTTTCAGACCTGTGACCGAATTGAGATTGCGCAACATGACCGTGGCGACGTCCTCTTCCTTGGTGCCCACGCCGAAGGGTATGACCCACGGGCACGTCTGGTAGTCGCGATGCGACCGACCGAACGTCTGTTCCGCCGCGATCCCTGAGTATCGCGGTTGATGAAAGATTCCCGTCCGTGGCAACGGGGACGCGTGAGTGCCGTCCGGGAGTGCTTCGTTGGCATGGAGCGAGATCGAGGTCGTGACATTGAAGACGATGACCGGTGCGTCCCCGCGTTGAAACCGCAGACGTTGACCCTCCTTGTCCGGCACCGCACCGAACAGTTTTGCCACCGAGATCCCGGCGTCTTCGATCATCTCGACCAGTGGATCACCTGCCGTGGAGACGAATTCGACGGCCACCAACACCTGCTTGCCTGCCTTGACCTGCGCCTGCGCCCACTGGGCCGTCGACTCGGCGCGGATCATGCCCGCTTTCTGTCGGTAGCGCAGAACCAGCGCACGGCCGCGCGCGATGTTGCGACTCTTGCGGGCCAATCCCATTTCGTAGGCGTACTCGGCCCACTCCGTCTCGTACTCGGCGCGCTGGGCATGGGTGAGGTCGATCGGCATACCGTCGAGCGGAACGGGTCCCCACGGAGTCGGTCGATGAATCATCAAGGGCGGTTTGCTGTTCGACATCCACCCACGCACGGTCTCGAGCGCGCGAGATTGCAGCGCAGGTGATTCCTTCGCCTCTGCGCTCCACGTCCACTTCCCGTAGGACTTGTCCAGCGGAAGGCCGGACTCGACCAGCCTGGCGCCCAGGTCGGACCAGTACTCCGAAGGTTCTGAATGCAGCTGCGCGAAAAGCGGTGCCAGGTAACGCTGATCGGCCGGCGTGTGTCCCGGTGTTGCTGTCACGGACAGGACGAACGGCGCTTGCTCGTGAGCATTCGAAAAGCGCGCGACCTTCTCGAATGCGGCCGTGCGCTGTGTGTCGTTGCTGTACAGCTGGGCCTCGTCGGCAATCACCACACCGAACGTGTACTTGGGGCGGCCGTTTCGCGCGATCAGCTTCTTCAATTGGTCAGGCGACATGATCAACCAGCGGAATCCACCGTCGCCAACCGAGGCGATGGAATAGCGCCAATGCGGAATGGTGATCTGTGCGGGTCGATCGACGAGGACGAGGATGTTGGTTTCGCCGCGCTCCTCGGCAATCGTCTTGGCAGACATCACTGCGATCAGCGTCTTACCCAGGCCTGCATTGTCTGCCAACAGAAATCCGCGTTTGCCGGCGCGAGCGGCATCGACGACGGCTGCAGCCCCCGAAACCTGCTCGGGCCGAGGAATTTTGGGTACAGCAACGGGACGTTCACCGGTGCTGTCATTGATGTCGTCCTCTACCCACTGCTGATAAGAGAAGGAGAGTGCCTTGAATGGAGCGAGTTCTACGGGCAACTCCGTACCGACCCACGCGTAGCTCTTCCATTTCTTGACGAATTGCGCACCAGGCGCCGGCGTCCGAAAGGGAACGTCGAGGAGCCAGACTCTCTCACCAGGGCCGGCAGTCGGCACATCCGGGATCGTCGCGCGTGAGCTCTTCTTTGCGACAGTCTTCTTCGGGGCGGTCTTTCTGGTCGTGTTCCTCTTGGGTGCAGCCTTCTTCGGTGCAGCCTTCTTTGCGGCAGTCTTGCGTGCCGTGGTTGCTTTGCGTGGTGGCATCAGGCGGTTTCTGCTGTGAGGAATTCACGCAGCGTGAGCGCAGGCCGGCCGACAAGGTCCTCCACGGTGCCCGTGATCAGCGCCAATTCACCCTGCGCGATTGCGGTGTACGTCGACACCCACGCGTCGAGTTCCCAAGCGGGTGCGTTGTACGACGCCCGCGATTCGTAAGCTTCCTCGAGCGTTTCCTCGACGTACGTGGTTCGCTTGCCGGTGACTTCGGTGATGATGCTCGCGGCCTCGGAGAGCGTCAGTGCCTCCCGTCCGGTCAGGCTGTACGTCTGTCCGACATGAGAATCCAGATCCTGCAGAACCGACACAGCGACGGCAGCAATGTCGGAGCGCGCTACCGCGCCGACGAGACCGTCCCCTGCGGGTCCGCGGATCACACCGTCTTCACCGGCGAGAGCGGGTAGGAAATCGAGGTAGAAGCTGTCGCGCAGGAAGGTGAATGCGAGCCCGGAAGCGCGGATATGTTCTTCGGTGACCCAGTGATCGCGAGCGAGCGTGAACGTCGCGTCCGGAGCAGCGCCGAGGAAAGACGTGTACACGATGTGCCTGACCCCGGCCTCCGCGGCGGCGTCGATGAAGGTGCGGTGCTGATCCAGACGATCTGCGCTTTCGGCCGCCGAGACCATGAAGAGGGTGTCGATTCCGGCCAGAGCCGCGAGAGCGCGCTTCTGATCCCCGTACGTGGTCTCGGCCGAATCGGCACCGGGGAGCTGCGGTAATCGGTTGACCGACCGTGCGATCAGCCGCTGTGGGACACCGGCGTCGGCCAACGACCGGGCCACCAGTCCGCCGATATGACCGGTCGCGCCGGTGACGGCGATCCTCGCAGACCGTGAATCTACGGACATGGTGCCCCTCCTTCGGTCGGTGTGCATCCCATCTTGCCGGAACCCACTCCCACGTCAGGTCACGACGCGACGATTACACCGCGAGCCACCGACAGAGCGTCGGACAAAGCTGTCCTGGTGTTGTCGTCGAGGGACAGCAGGGGCCGGCGGGGAAGGCCGGCGTCGATGCCGAGAGATTCCAACCCGGCTTTGACCGTCGACGGCAGTCCGCGACTGACGAGGACCTTCAGTAGCGGCTCGATCTGTTCGAACACAGCGGCGGCACCCGACCGATCACCGGATTCGAGTAGACGCCAGAAGTGCACCACCTGTTCGGGGGCCAGACACGGGGCTGCCGTGCACCATCCGCTTGCACCGGCAGAGAAAGATTGCAGTGCAAGAGGATTGCTGCCGTTGAAGAAGGGGATCGTGCCACCGCTCAGTTCGTTGATGCGGTTCATCCGGGTGATGTCGCCGGTGGATTCCTTGATCATCGTGACGCCGTCGACGGTGGAGACGAGATCGACGAGAAATTCCGGCGACATGTCGATCCCGGTGGTGGCCGGATTGTTGTAGATCATCGTGGGAATGTCGACGGAATCGGCCACCGCGGTGACGTGTTCACGAATCTCCTGCTCACCCAGATGCCAGTACGACGTGGGGAGGATCATCATTGCGTCGGCTCCGGCGTCTGCCGCGATCGATGCTCGGCGGAGTGCTCCCGCCGTCGTCAGATCCGACACTCCGACGACGGTGGGGACTCGGCGGTCGACGTAGTCGACAGTCTCCCGAGCGACCGTCTCCCACTCTGCATCGTCGAGATAGGCGCTCTCGCCGGTACTGCCGAGTGGGGCTATCGCGTCGACACCACTGCTGATCATGCTGTCGAGGAGCGTGTGTAGCGGCTTGGGGTCGAATGCTCCGGTGTCCCGGTCGAACGGGGTGATGGGATAGGCGACGATTCCCTTGATGGTGCTGCTCATGAGGCTCTCAGTTCTGTTGGTGGGAAACAAAAGTCAGTTGGTCAGTGTGTCGGGATGATTGCGGAGAGCGCGACGGGCGTAGTAAGCGAAGTTCGCCTCGCTGCGCCGAGGAGTCAGTGTCCAATCGTGTGCCTCCTTCGCCAGGCGAGGCGGTAGCGGCTTGATGTCTCCGGCAGCCATCGCCAGCAACTGCAGTCTGGCCGCTCGCTCGATCAGATGCCCGAGAGAGCATGCCTCTTCGACCGTGTTGCCGACGACGAGTTGGCCGTGGTGGGCGAGCAGAATTGCCCGCTTGTCGCCGAGTGCAGCCGAAATGATCTCGCCCTCCTCGTTTCCCACGGGAACCCCGGGCCAGTCGGCGAGAAATGCGCAGTCGTCGTAGAGCGGCGCGATGTCCATTTGGGAGACGACGAGGGGAATCTCGAGCATCGACAGCGCCGTCGCATGTAGTGGGTGTGTGTGGACGATGCAGTTGACGTCGGGTCGTGCGCGGTAGATCCAACTGTGGAACCTGTTGGCGGGGTTCGGCATGCCCTCCCCGTCGAGGACTTCGAGATCCTCGTTGACGAGCAGGAGGTTGTCCTCGGTGATCTCGTCGAACCCGAGGCCGAGTCGCTGTGTGACAAACGTTCCTGGCTGCCCACCGCGGGCGGAGATCTGTCCGGCAAGGCCGGAGTCGTGGCCGGCGTCCGACAGTGCCCGGCAGGTCAGTGCGATCTTCTGTCGAAGAGTCCAACTACCTGTCGTTACTTCGGTGAGCATCTTCGTCTCGGCGGTCGCCATGAGTTCCTGCTTGCTCGTATGCATCGTGTCGGTCATGGGGTGTGCCTTTCTCGGGACCCGGAAATCAATGACATTCAGTCACCTATAAGACACAAAGTGTCATATAGGACGGAAATGCGCAACCCTCGATTCCTGCATCGCTGATCGCCGCAGGTCAATGTATTGGTAGGGTGATGACACAAAGTCTCGTGAGGGGAACCTAATGGCAGCGTTTTTGCGAACACATCGGCGTCGCGCCGGTCTGACGCTCGAGGGCCTGGCCGAGCAGACCGGTCTGACGAAGAGCTATCTCTCCAAGGTCGAGCGGGGTATCAGTACCCCGTCGATCGCGGTGGCACTCAAGATTGCGCGTGTGCTCGACGCCGATGTGGGGCAACTGTTCTCGGACAGTATGGAGGGAAATGCCATGACGATCGTGCGCGCGAAGGACCGCGTGATCGACCCGGCCAACTCCGTGCAGTCTTCCGTCTACGATCCGATCGCGCCCTCACTGGTCGGAAAGGCCATGCAGCCGTTCGTGGTTCATCCGGCCTCGGTGATGGGTCCCAAGTTCATGGACCACACGGGAGAGGAGTTCGTGTTCGTGCATTCCGGATCCGTGGAATTCGAAATCCCCGGGCAGACGATGCACCTCGACGCCGGCGACAGCTTGTACTTCGACGCGAATACGCCGCACCGGATGCGGTCGGTGTCGGCGGATCGTGCGGTGGTGCTGGTTGTCGTCTACGACAAGCCTTCGGCTGGATCACCCAGCGGTGACTCGCTGGAAACGCACTGCGGGGTGGGCAGATGACGCTGGGGATCGACACGACACTGACGCTTCTCGCGGCCGGTCTGATCTTCCTTCTCTCCCTGTGCCTGGGAATCTGGAAATACCGACAGATGGCCACTTCGGACAATCACCTCGCCCATCCGTATGTCGACATCGCACACCGCGCTGCCCTGATGTACTCGTTTGCGACGCTGCTGATCGCGGTGTTCGTCGAACTCAGTGCGTGGCCGACGTGGATCAACCTGACCAGTGCCGCAGTGGTCGTGTTCTTCTTTCTCGCAGCGATATTCAGCTACATCGCTCACGGTGCGATGAAGGACACCGACAATCAGTTCGAGTCCGCCGGTCCGCCCCTGCACCTCGGGATGTTTCTGCTGATCCTCGGTGAGGTGGGCGGATTTGCCGTCCTACTCGCAGGTTTCGTGAAAGGTCAGTTCTTCTGATCGGGCTTCAGCGCCTGTGCTCGTAGCCGATCCAAGCCCGTCGACGCTCACCCATCGGGTCGTTCTCCACTCGGGACGTCTCGTCGAAGATCATTGTTTGCCGCTCCGGTACGGAGTAGGCGGGCCAATCCCGGTCCGGCACTCCGTGGCGGGCGAAATGGATCCAGTGGCGCTGCATGGTGGAGGTCACCGCAGTCAGTCCGCGGCGCCCACCGACCGCGGTCAAGGCCGCGGTGAGTGCATCCGAACGCCCGAAGACCGCAAGCAATTCGGTGGCGTGGGTAGCGCCCATGCCGACGAGTCTGAGCAGGCGAGGCGCAAAATCGTAGCGGTAACTGTAGGTAGGAGCTACCTGGCAATGACCCTGTGCGCAGAGTATCGCGGGCTCCCAGAACGTGATGTCGCCGCCGAGATCTGCGGCAGCAAACCGGTGCGGATACGTGGGATACGCCGCGAGCGCACGTGCTTTCACTTCAGGGGTGGTGTGGGAGAACATCTTCTCGATCCGAACCGGGTCGGTAGGCAAGATGTCGAGAACGCGCGGGAAGATTCTTCCCTCGTGGAGATTCGAACCGACGAGCAGCGGAACGGGGTGGGCGCGTCCGGCGGCGAACACGTCGAGCGGGTGTTCGGGAAGGACGTCGTCACCCACCACGGGGGCAAATGGCCGCGTTCCGGGTTCTTCGTCCGCGCCGCGGCGCGCAAGTTCTTCGCCGGCAGCGACCAGGTCCTTCACCGAAGCGGAGCGCAGCCACGATCCCGGATCGGTATCCGGAGCCTGTGCGATCTCGAGGAACTCGCGTGCCCAACGGTGCGCTCGCTCTTTTCCGTATGCCGAAGCAGCCGGCGGACTTTGAGCGATGGCCCGGGCGAACAGCCCTCGTGCCGCCGGCGTTGCCATCAGAGTGGTGACCGCGTTGGCGCCGGACGATTCACCGAAGACGGTGACGGCGTTCGGGTCGCCACCGAAAGCGGCGATGTTGCGTTGGACCCACGTCAGCGCGGCGATCTGATCGCGCAATCCGAGGTTCGTCTCGAATGATTGTTCCGCAGTGGAATATTCACTGAAATCGAGGTAGCCCAACGCGCCGAGACGATATTGGATCGAGACGTAGACGATGTCGCCACGTTCGACCAGGCTCGTTCCGCGGTACATGGGCGTCGACGGATTCCCGCCGTTGTACGCGCCGCCGTGAATGAAGACCATGACCGGTCGCAACGAATCCGACGGTACCTGCGGGGCCACGACATTGACGAAGAGTGAGTTCTCGTCGAAGTTGCTCTTGCGCTGCGGAGACGGAGAGCCGAATGCTTCCGCCGGGCGGACACCATTCCAAGCCTCGACCGGCTGTGGTGCGCGAAATCTCCGAGGACCGGTCGGGGCCGCTGCGTAGGGGATAGCTCGCCAGGTGCGCAGTCCTCGATCGAGGCGCCCGCGCACGACTCCGGAATCGAGAGTGATCTCGAGAGGGCTCGTCACGGTAGGGAGATGTCGGTGCCGTGACTGCGGTAACCGCTGTATCCCGCCCAGGCCAAGCGTTGTTCACGTCTGGGATCGTTCTCGACGCGGACGATCTCGTCGAAGATCATGGTCCGACGCTCCTGCCCCTCGTAGCGCGGCCACGATCCGCGCGGCGAGCCGTGCTCGGCGAAGTGAAGCCAGTGTCCCTGAACTGATTCGGTGACTGCGCGCAGTCCGCGTCGACCGCCGGGAAGGGTGAGGCCGCGCCCGACAAGGGTGTCACCGATGCCGAAGACTGCAAACATCTCGAAACCGTGGGTGGCGTCGAGGCCGAGCCAGCGCATCATCGTCGGCGCGAAGTCGAATCGGTAGGCGTATGTCGGCGCCGATTGTGCGTGCGCTTGCATCAATTCCACGGACGGGTGCCAGAACGTGACGTCTCCGCCGACGTCGATCGCGGACTGCTCGTCCGGGTAGCCGGGATAGGTTGCGAGGATGCGCTTCCCGGCCTCGGGATCGGTGAGGGCAAACATGGTGTCGATGCGCGACGGGTTGGTCGGAAGTGCGTCGAGCACCTTCGGGAACAGCGTCCCCTCCCGTCTGTTGGTGCCGATGATCATCGGCACCTGGTGTGCCGATCCTTCTTTGAATGCGTCCAAGGGGGAGCGCGGGAGGAAGTCGCCGTCGACGACCGGTCCGAAGGGATGTAGTCCAGGTGTGTTCGCGAGTACCTCGGCGCCCAGTCTGCTTCCGGCTCTGCCCAATTCGACGGCTGTCGCCGAGGTCAGGGCCTTCGCGGGTGGTAGGCCGGAATTGAGGATCTCGACGAAACGCGCGCCCCAGGCATGCGATCGCTGCGTGCTCGAGACCAGATCCGGAGCCGAACTCTCGGCGATAGCGCCGGCGAAGAGTCCCTTGGCGGCCGGAGTCGCCATCAGGGTGGTGACGGCGGTGGCTCCGGCGGATTCACCGAAAATCGTGACTTTTTCTGGATCCCCACCGAATGCGGCGATGTTGCGTTGCACCCACTGCAGGGCCGCGACCTGATCGCGCAGTCCGAGGTTGGAGTCGAATACGCGCTCGGATGTGGAGAAGGGTGTGAAATCGAGGTAGCCCAGAGCGCCGAGCCGGTAGTTGATCGAGACGTAGACGACGTCGCCGCGTTCGACGAGGGACACGCCCGAGTACAAGCCGGTGGCCGAGGTCCCGATGGTGTTTGCCCCACCGTGGATGAAAACCATGACGGGACGCGGAGTATTGCCGGTGTTCGCGGGGGCGAGCACGTTGAGCGTCAGGCAGTCCTCGCTGCTCGGCTGGTACTTCCCGGGCGCGAGCAACAGCCCCTTCTTGTGTTGGACAGACGCGTCGCCGAACCTGGTCGCGTCGCGTTCTCCGGTCCACGGCGTGACCGGCTGGGGTCGCGTCAGACGCAGTGTTCCGACCGGCGGCCGGGCGTAGGGAATTCCGCGCCAGGCACGAAGTTTTCCCACCCGGCGGCCGCGCAGGGTGCCGTCGGCCGTGGTCACAAGTATGTCGGACGCCATGTCGCGACTATACGTACTTCGGGAGCTCGTCAGCGGCGAGCCTCCAGCAATCGAAGCCAGACTTCACTGACCGTCGGATACGAGGGCACCGCATGCCAGAGAGTTTCCAGTGGTACGGCGCCGACGACCGCGATTGTCGCCGCATGCACCAGCTCGGATACTTCGGGCCCGGCGAAGGTAGCGCCGAGGATCACGTCGGTGGCCTTGTCGATCACCAACTTCGCGCGCCCCGAGTAGTCGTCGCGCAGCAGCGAAGATCCCGCGACGGCGAGTTCGATCTCCACGACTTCGACGTCGTAGCCGTCGTCGCGAGCTTTCTTCTCGGTGCGTCCCACCCAGGCGATCTCGGGTGAGGTGAACACCACCTGGGGGACCTGTCCGTTGTCCGCCGACGCGGTGTATCGAGGTCCACTGAGCCCGCGACTCTCGGCCCGCGCGGCGATGACGTCTCCGCAGACTCTCGCCTGATACTTGCCCATGTGGGTGAGGGGAGAACGACCGTTGATGTCGCCGACTGCGTAGAGCCATTCACCTTGGGCGCAGAGGTGATCGTCGGTCGTGACGTACTTGCCGTCCTCGAGGCCGATGACGGACAAGCCGAGATCGGCAGATGTCGGCCCGCGGCCCGCCGCGACGATGACCTCGTCGACTTCGATCACGCCGGACGATGTCTCGATGCTGACGGGTCCACCGTGGATGTGACCTTCGCCGGTGGCCTTGGCATCGGGGCGTGAGACCGAGTTGACGGCAGTGCTCAGTCGAACGTCCACACCGCGGGCGCCGAGTGCTTCGGCCACCATCGTTCCGGCAAACGGTTCTGCTGATTTCAACAGAGCATCGCCCCTCACGAGCAACGTCACGTGAGCGCCGAACGACGACAACCACGTTGCGCACTCCGTTGCGACCACTCCGCCGCCGATGACCGCCACTCGCGACGGAACCTCGTGCAGGTTGGTGGCGTCGCGCGAGGTCCACGGGAGTGCCTCGCGCAATCCCGGTGTCTTCGGGACGGTGGCGGTCGTTCCCGTGGCTAGTACGACGGCCTGGCGGGCACGGAGCTTACGGGTCCCGTCGACGGTCACTGCTCGCTCGCCGTCGATGACCCCGTGGCCTTTGATCACGGTGATGCCCGCGGAGGTTGCCCAGTCGACCTGGGACGAGTCGTCGTGGTTGTGGGTGAACGAGTCGCGCCGTTTCAGAACGGCATCGACGTCCAGCGGTCCGGCCGGGATCCCGGGCAAGGCGTCGGCCGCCTCGAGGACCTGCCCCGGGCGCAGTAGTGCCTTGCTGGGCATACAGGCCCAATACGAGCATTCACCGCCGACCAGTTCGTGTTCCACGATTGCGGCGGTGCGATTACTTCCGGCGATGGCGTATGCGGCGGCGTTCTCGCCGGCGGGTCCACCGCCGATCACGATGACATCGAATTCGTCGGTCATTGCTCCACGGTATGCCGGATCGGTCCGAGTTCGCTCGGTTACTGCCGGGTACGAGAGCTCGATGATGGCTACAGTTGCACCCATGACGCGGCAGAAGATTTTGATCACCGGTGCCAGTTCGGGTCTGGGGGAGGAGATGGCCAGGAGATTCGCCGCGGCCGGTCGCGACCTCGCGCTGTGTGCCCGGCGGACGGATCGTCTCGACACGCTGCGAGGGGAGTTGGTGGCGCAGTACCCGTCGATCAGCGTCGCAGTGCGCGAACTCGATGTGACCGAACACGATTCCGTCGTCCGGGTTTTCGGTGAGCTGCGCGACGAGTTGGGTGGCCTGGACCGGGTGATCGTGAACGCCGGGCTCGGCAAGGGCGCCAAGATCGGAACCGGAAAAGCGCACGCGAATCTTGCAACAGCGCAGACGAATTTTGTCGGCGCGCTGTCGCAGTGTGAAGCTGCGCTCGAGATCTTCCGCGCGCAGGACGCCGGACACCTGGTTCTCGTGTCCTCGATAAGCGCGGATCGGGGGCTACCCGGGCCAAAAGCGGCCTATTCGGCAAGCAAGGCCGGGGTAGCGGCTCTGGGTGAGGCGCTCAGTATCGAGTTGGCGCGCACACCTATTCGGGTCACCACCCTGCTGCCGGGCTTCATCAAGACCGACATGTCCGCCGGCGCCGGCGACGACGCAGCGCTCATGGCCAGTCTGGACGAAGGCGTCAGTGCCATGGTCGACGCCATCGAGAAGGAAACCACCCGAGCGGCGCTACCAGGCCTCAAGTGGCAAGGGATAGATGCGGCCCTACGATTCCTGCCCAACTCCGTGACAGCGAGGTTTGTCTGATGAGCATCCACATCTCGAACGGTAAGCCCCGCGTAGTGATCGTCGGTGGCGGCTTCGGTGGACTGTACGCAGCGAGACGGCTCAAGAAGGCCGACGTCGAGGTGGTTCTGATCGACCGAGGGACCAGCCACGTCTTCCAGCCCCTGCTATACCAGTGCGCCACGGGTCTGCTCTCCGAAGGGCAGATCGCAAGTCCGCTGCGACATCTGCTCGAGGACAACAAGAACACGAACGTCGTTCTGGGCGAGGCCAAGTCGGTGGACGCCGACGCCGGGATACTGACTGCCAGTCGCTTCGACGGGTCGACCTTCGAATTGCCGTACGACTACCTGATCGTGGCGGCTGGAATGCGCCAGTCGTACCACGGCCAGGACGAGTTCATCAAATGGGCGCCTGGCATGAAAACCCTCGACGACGCTTTGGCGATCAGGCGCAGTCTCATTGCTGCGTTCGAGATGGCCGAATCGCTCCCGACGGCGGAAGAACGTCGGCCGTGGCTGACCTTCGCCGTGGCGGGCGGTGGACCCACCGGCGTCGAATTAGCCGGGCAGATCCGCGAATTGGCGATGCACGCGCTGACCAACGAGTTCCGGTCCATAGACCCGGACGAGGCAAGGGTGCTGCTCTTCCACGGCGACGATCGGGTGCTCCCTTCGTTCAGTCGCAAGCTCTCGGCCGCCGCCAAACGTACTCTCGACGGGATCGGCGTCGAGACTCACCTCGGCGTGCACGTCACCGACGTGTGCGAGACCAGCATCGAGACGACGGACAAGAAGACAAAAGAGAAGCGGCAGTACGAGACCCGCACGATTCTGTGGACCGCGGGCGTCGAAGCAGTGCCGTTCGCCGAGGCACTGGCCACGGCGCTGGGTGTGAAGCAGGTCGGCGGTGGCCGCATCGAGGTGGAAGCCGATCTGACCGTTCCCGGCCACCCGAACGTCTACGTGGTGGGCGACCTCATGTCGCGGGACAAACTTGCCGGGGTGGCCGAGGTCGCGATGCAGGGTGGTCGGCACGCCGGTGCCCGGATCGCGGCAACCGTGGAAAACGGAGTGCCCAGCCGAAAACCGTTCAAGTACCGCGATCTTGGAACCGCGGCCTACATTTCGCGACGCCACGCGTTGCTTCAGGCAGGGCCGGTCCAGTTGTCCGGGTTCATCGGATGGGTGTCATGGGGAATCATCCACATCGCATTCCTCGCCGGTTTCCGCAATCGCGCCAGCACGGTGCTGAACTGGGGCGCAACCCTGGCGTCGAAAACGCGTCGGGAACGGGCAATCACGTACGGCGACCCCGAAACCGCTCGGCAGCCGTACAACTGAGGGTTACTCAGTCTTGAACACGGGGTTTCCGGCGGCGTCGATCATCCACCACAGGCTGCCGACGCTCTGTCCGAGCATGTCTCCGGGAACCTTGTCGTCGAGGTACCGATAGACGGGCTTGCCGTTGACGGTGATCTGGAAAGATCCTTCAGGCCCGTCGACAGTGTCGATGACGGCGTCGATTCCTTCGACGATCGGCGAATCCGTGACCGAGGTGACCGCCGGCCAGTAACGCAGGCACGCTTCGTCGCACGACCCGGCTTGTGAGTTCTCCTCGTCCGGGTTGTAGACGTAGACGGTCATGCCTTCGCCGTCGACGGCGATCGTCCCGAGTGGGGAGTCGGCGGTCTTCAGCAGGGGTGCATCAGCGGCGGCGGGTGGCGACAGCGACGTCGCAATGGCAGTGACGTTGTCTGCGCTGTCCCCGGAATCGAGGGCGTCGGGCGAGCAACCGGTGAGGATCAGGGCGGTACTCGCAACCGTCGCGAACAACCACTGTCTGCGCATGACGTCTCCGTTCTGGGCGGGAGTGCTCGGGACAAGCAATCGGGGATACCCGTTGCGGACGAGCTGAAAACGCCGGGCGTCCGGATTCCTCGACAATAGCTCTGTTACAGAGCTATTGTGAGGTTGTGGATGGAAGCGGAGCAGATCTTGCGGATGACGTCCTGGAGACGCTCGGACAATTGCGCCGGGGCACGAGGAAGGCATCGGGGCGGCCGTTTGCGGAACGACCGCTCGCCGGCGCCCAGATCGAACTCGTCAGGCTGCTACGACGCAACCCGGGTCTGTCGGTGGCCGAGGCCGCCGGGCGATTGGGTGTCGCGGCAAACACGGTGTCCACCTTGGTGCGGCAGCTCGTCGACGATGGAGTGATCGAACGCGTTGCCGACGAGGCCGACCGCCGCGTCGCGCGATTGGTACTCGCGGACGAGGCGCGCGCCCGCGTCGAGGTGTGGCGTGATCGCCGGAGTGTGATTGTCGGTCAGGCATTGTCGAGTCTGACCGGAGAAGACAGAGCGAGGATCGAGGCTGCGCTACCAGCCCTGTCGCGATTGGCGAGCGCTCTGGCAGCAGCCGGATCAGAAGGTGCGGGGTAGTGAGATGCTGACACAGTGGTGGAAGAGCCGAGCGGCAGGTTCACCCGACCCCGGCGCACACGCGGTCGAGATCGACTCGGTTACATACAAGTTCGGCGACCACCGCGCGGTGGACAACCTGAGTCTGGTCATCAATGCGGGGGAGTGTTTCGGCCTGCTCGGTCCCAACGGCGCAGGAAAGACTACGACGATCAGGTTGCTCAACACGTTACTTCCTCTGCAAGACGGTGACATTCGGATTCTCGGTCGCTCAGTTCGTACCGAGGCGATGACCATTCGGCGCTACCTCGGGTACGTGCCACAACAGCTCTCGATCGAAAGCGCATTGACCGCACGCGAGAACGTGACCTGGTTCGCGCGACTGTACGACGTTCCGCGGTCCGAACGACGCGAGCGCGTCGACCAGGCGCTCGAGATGGTGGACCTACTCGATTCAGGTGATCGTCTGGCGTCGGGTTTCTCCGGCGGTATGGTGCGACGTCTCGAACTTGCGCAGGCGCTGGTGAACCGACCGTCGTTGCTGGTGCTCGACGAACCGACGGTGGGGCTGGATCCCATTGCCCGCGAATCCGTCTGGCAGCGAGTGGCGGAGATGCAGAAGCAGTACGGCATGACTGTGCTGCTCACGACGCACTACATGGAAGAAGCCGAGGAGTTGTGTGATCGTGTTGCGTTGATGCATCACGGTGAACTTCGTGCAGTGGGCGAGCCGAGCGCGTTGGCCGCCGAACTGGGGCCGGAGGCCACTCTCGAAGACGTGTTCCGTCACTACACCGGCGACGACCTCACCGGCGGCAAGTCAGGAGGTCTCCGCGATGTCCGCAGTGCCCGTCGCACAGCGCGCCGCTTGGGCTGATCCCACTACCAACGGTTTTGCTCGATTGCTCTCGAGAATTTACACATTCTGCCTCGTGGAGGTTCAGAAGTTGCGGCACGACCGATCTGAATTGGTCACGCGCGCAATCCAGCCGATCCTCTGGTTGGTGATCTTCGGTCAGACGTTCAGTCATATCCGAGCGATCCCGACTGGCGACGTACCGTATCTCGACTTTCTCGCGCCGGGCATCATTGCGCAGTCCGCACTCTTTGTTGCGATCTTCTACGGAATCCAGATCATCTGGGAGCGTGACGCGGGGGTCCTCACCAAACTCATGGTGACGCCGACGCCACGAGCCGCGCTGGTCACCGGAAAGGCATTTGCAGCCGGTATCCGTGCGGTCGCCCAGGCCGTGGTCGTAGTCGTTGTAGCGGCGCTGCTGGGCGTGAGCATGACGTGGAACCCGATAAAGCTGCTCGGCGTCGTGGGCGTCGTTGTCCTCGGCTCGGCGTTCTTCGCCTGTCTGTCGGTTGCGATCGCGGGGATCGTGCTCAAACGAGATCGATTGATGGGCATCGGCCAGGCGATCACCATGCCGTTGTTCTTCGCGTCCAACGCTCTGTACCCGGTCGAACTCATGCCGACGTGGGTTCAGTGGCTCAGTCGCATCAATCCGCTGAGCTACGAGGTGTCAGCGCTGCGCGGTCTGCTGATCGGAATGCCGACCGATTACCTCGTCGACTTCGGCGTGCTGATCGGGGCCGCGCTGCTCGGAATCATCACAGCTTCGGCACTATTGGGCCGCTTGACTCGCTGATCTGACTCGCTGATCTTCGCTCCGGACTAGTCGCGAGTGAACGGTGGGGTGTAGGTGCTGCAATCCGGAGGGACGGCCGGGAGTCCTTCGGACGAGCGAAGTTTCTCCGCAATCGATGAGAGCAAGTCCTGCGATTCAGGGGAGAGATCGACCGCTTTTATGGCCAGAGAACGTAATTCGCTGTCGTGGAACTCTTCGACAACCGAACGGTCTTCTTCCGGAATCAGTTCGGGATCTTGGCGAGGTGTCGGGCCGAAGAAGTACTCGGCTGCTACGCCGAAGTAATCGGCCAATGCCAAAACGACTTGCTCCGACGGATTTGTGCGCACACCGCTCCGGAGTTGCGAGAGATACGGTGTCGAAATCTTGCATCCACGTTGCGAAAGGGCTTCCACAACTTGTGCGTTGGTGAGTCTCGGTGCTGTGGCCGGGTACAAGGCGTTCAAACGGTCCTTGAATGAATCGGTCACAATTCCTCCCTCGAGCGTGACCCAGCGTCACAGCTACTTCGCAGTTTTCACATAGTAGACGACACGGTTATTCTGGACTCCGGTCGAAAGTCCTTTCACCTGCGGATATTTGGCGCGGAGAGTTTCCAAAGACTTTGTAAAGTATGTGATTTACACCGCGTACTGACCGTTCGTTTTGCCAACGGGCGTGTGGGTGGCGTATAAGCAAAATGTCGGTGGTTACGCCGTTGCGCTGCAGGTTCTTTCGGCCGGTCCTATGTAGCTGCGTCGATGCATTGTGGCCCTGTCTGTAACGTGCGGGCACTGCCGCCGGGCGCCGGGCGTCACTCTCTCCGGCGGTTGGCGAGCCGCGTGTTCGGAACTCTTTCTCGGTGCTCTGCTCGACGCTCGCGCGTAGTGATGGGCGCGTATTTTTCTCGGCAGTCGAGAGTGAGCGGGCAGGTGTGTCGACCTGTCGAAAGTAGCGCGCGTCGAAAGCGGCCGATTGGTATGTCATCGACGTTGGAACACAGTGCTTCTCGTCAGTCGCCGCTATCTCCTGCGGTGATATCAGCGTCGCCCGGACGTGTTTTGCGGCAGACCGAGCTCGAGGCGCAGCGTCCCGGCACGACATGTCGACCGTCGCCTTTGCGTCTTTCGGATCGGAATAGCCCGCTGCGCCGGTAGTAGTCGACGTCAGTCGCAGTCGGGTGCGGTCAGGACCCTTCGAAGGAATACGCGGCTTGCACACGGAGGGCGACAGTCCGGGCGGCAATTCTGTCGCACAGATCTACCATCAGCCCCTGCCGTGGGCTGCTCCTCCTGCAGGATGCGTGCCTCGGCCTCGGAAGCGGCTTATGGCACGGGGCTTGCTGACCGGCGCATACTGGTTACAACGCGGTGTGTTCGAAGGGCAGGACTGACATGGTCAGTGTCGAGAAGTGGGCGATGTGGGATTCCGCCGTGGAGGTGGATGTCACCGAAGGCGCTGCGCTGCCCACTGCGCACGCGTTGATCGCAGCTGCCATCGACGAGACCGAGGCGGTGTGCGACCTTCGCCGGGGTGACGCCGAGATTCACGCCGTCAACCTCGCTCAGGGAACTCCGGTCAAAGTGACTCGGCGTATGTCTGCTCTCTTGCGGTCGGCGCTGTGGGCGGCTCGTATGACCGGCGGTGCAGTCAATCCGCTTGCCGACAACTACTCCGAGGACGAATCCATCCCTCCGGTGCACCCGACCCCGACGTTCGAGGACGTACAGCTCGACGGAGACGTGGTGTACGCGCCCTGGGGTGCGTCGTTCGACATCACCGGAGTTGCCAAGGCCGACACCGTCGATCGCGCCGCGCAGATCGTCGCCGCCGAATTACAATGCGGCGTTGCTGTGCGGATCGGCGACGTGATCGCCACGGCCGGCCATGCACCGGCTGGTGGCTGGCAGATTCCGGTGCCGGACAGCGAAGAAGTCGAACTGATCAACGGAACCGCGATGGCGACGGCGCGGGCGCTGGAGCTGCCCTCCTGGGAGCCGAACCAGGAGCGGCCCTCCACGGAATGGGCACAGGTCTCGGTGATTGCTGACGATGCGGTGTGGGCGTACGCCGCGAGCGAAGCTGCGTTGATCCGGGGGATAAGCGCCATCAAATGGGTTGAACAGCAAGAGCTTCGCGCTCGGCTCGTCGACCGATCCGGACGCGTGTACACAACGGAAAGCTGGTTCGGCCCGGCGGCCGCGTGAGTCAGGCCCGTCCGCGCTCTCTGCGGTACCACTGCACCAGAGCATCTGTGGATGTGTCGCCGAGGTCGCCGGGTGCTGCTTCGGAAGAGAGCGCAGGCCCCAGTTCCAGTGCCTGCGTCTTGCCGAGTTCGACGCCCCACTGATCGAACGGATTGACACCCCACACAGCACCTTCGACAAATACCTGGTGCTCGTAAAGCGCGATCAACTGACCGACGACCGAGGGGGTCAGCTCCTTCGCCAAGATAGTGCTCGACGGTCGGTTGCCTGGCATCACCT